>DATFWE010000173.1:0-2701 GCA_035259575.1 Haliangiales bacterium | reverse complement strand
GAAGCTCGACACGAGTACGATCGGGATCGCCAGGTAAGGATCGAGGCCGAACCGCTCGTGCAGCACCCAGCCGAGGTACGCCCCCGCCATGATGACCCCGCCGTGGGCGAGGTTCACCACGCGCAGGACGCCGTAGATGAGCCCGAGCCCGTACGCCATGGTGGCGTAGAGCCCGGCGAGCAAGATGGCGGAGAAGGCGAGGTCGACGAACCGCGCCATTCCGCTATTGCTTGCAGCGCGGGTTGGGCGCGACGCCGGCGATGGTCGCCACGTCGTGGGGATAGATGATGGGGGCGCCGCCTTCGGGCATGTTCTGCTGGACGATGAACGGGGTCTGGATCTGCTGGCCGGTGGCGGCGGGGAAATCCAGCTTGCCGCCGGGGAGGAGCGAATCGAGCTTCATCGCCTGCAGCTTGGCGCGCACCGCCTCGCGGTCCGCGGAGCCCGCCTGCTCGATGGCGACGAACAGCGTGCGCGCCGTCTCGTAGGCGAGCGCCTGGAACCACTCGGGCGAGCGGCCGTTGTAGCGCGCCTTGAACGCGTCGACGAACTGCTTGGCCAGGGGGATCTTGTCGGCGAGGAGCGGGCTCCACCACACGCCCGAGAGCACGTAGTCGACGTTCTCGCGGCCGAGCGCCTCGATCGCCGCCTTCTCCGACCCGCGCGCGCCGTAGCTCACGACCTTGTGGCACAGCCCCGCCGCCACGTACTGGCGGTGCATGGTGATGTAATCGGGCAGGTGGGCGTCGGCCAGGAACAGATCGGCGTTGGCGGCCTTGACCTTGCCGAGGAGCGCGCCGAAGTCCTTGCCGCCGAGCTCGAACGATTCGTCGACGACGACCTCGTACCCGCCGCCGCTCTTCTGGGCGAAGTCGGACACGCCCTTGCGGAAGTCCTTGCCGTGCGAGGTGTTCTCCCACAGGAGCGCGATCTTGGCCGGCTTGGGTAGCTTGCCGGCCTTCTGCTGCTCGTCGATCCAGGTCATGAGCGTGTTGCCGAGGAGCTCGACGGGCGAGAGCGTGCCGAAGATGTACTTGTAGCCGCGCCGCCAGATCTCGGTGGCGGCGCCGCCGCCGCACACGTAGGGGATCTTGTTCTGCTCGGCGACCGTGCTCTGCGCCTCCACCACGTGGGTGGCGTAGGTGCCGAGGAGGAAGTCCACCTTGTCGCTGTTCACCAGACGGTCGGCGAGGCTGACGGCGGTGGCCTGGTTGGTGGTGTCGTCGAGGAGCGTCAGCTTGATCGGGATCTTCTTGCCGCCGACGTCGAGGCCGCCGCGCTTGTTGACCTCCTCGAACGCGAGCTCGTAGCCTTCCTTGTAAAAGCCGCCCACGCGCGCCTCGCCGCCGGTGAGCGGCAGCGTGGCGCCGACGAGGATCTCGGCCTTGGCCTTGGTCTCCGCGGGGGGCGATTCCTTGCCTTTGCAGGCGACCGAGCCGAGGACGGCGGCGGTCGCGCTCAGGGTGATGATGCTGCCGAGGGTGATGCGACGGTACGAACCCAACCGGGCACGAGTCGTCATGGGCGCCTCCGGACGCGATGCGCCGCGCTTCCGTACGCGGCGCCCGGCAGTATACGGCAGCGCGTCGGCGGCGGCGAAGCAAAGTCAGAAGCGCTCGTCGCGCACCGGCACGTCCCAGAAGGGGCCGGTGAGGCCGGCGGCGCGGAAGATCGCCTGCGCCTCGACGTTCGACCACTTCTTCCACGTCGGGCTGCGGTAGCCGCCGTACCAGCGTCGCGCCAGGTCGGCGACCTGGGCCAGCGTGTGCACGGCGCCGCGCGGGAGGCGGTGCCGCGCGCACCAGCCGTCGACGTCGTCGGCGCTCCGGAACGGCTGCACGGACGCGCACCAATGGACGACGTTGTCCCAGGCCACGCGCGGCGGAAACGCGAAATGCACGACGAGGCTCGCATCGACGCGGCCGTTCCTGACGGCAATCGCGACCGGGTCGGTTTCGCCGCCGATGCGCGCGTGGAGGTCGACGTCCCCGGCGAGCGAGGCGACGCCGAGGCCGCACCACAGGCAGGGCGCCCACCAACCGCGCGTCGGGCCCGCGACCCAGACGTTGGCGGGGGAGAGGTAGAACGGGTGGATGATCCACACCTCCGGCCGTCCCGGCTGCAAGACGAGCCCATGATTATCCGCCAGCCGGCCGAGCGACGCGGCGACGTCGCCGGCCGTGGCGCCGAGAGCGTCCGCGAGCTCCTCGGTCGTGGGCGCAAAGCCCTTGTCGAGGATCGATCCGATGATGGCCGCGTGGACCCTGCCGTCGATCGCGAGGTGTTCCGCCATGGTGCGGAAAGTGTGGCGCGGTACCTACGAGCGTGCCCGCTCGGGCACTTCGTCGGCCCGAAGCGCGCCGCCCGCGCGCGCGCGCCAGCCGGTTGCGAGGAGCCAGGTCGTCGGAGGCACGACCGGGGCCCAGTCCGTGCGCAACGCTGGCCGTTCTGCGAACCCGTCGAACCAGGCCGCGGAAGAACACGGATCGACGGCTCTCGCCGTCGATCCGTGTCTGATGTGGTTCCGGAGGACGTAGATCAAGCAATTCCGGACCTCCGTGCAAGCCGGACTGACCATTGATCGCAAATCGATCCGTCCTCGGGAATTTCGGTCCAGTGTCGATGGTTTGGCGTGCATGAAGAGCGAGCGCGCATGGGCGATCGAGTCGTTCGGACACGCCGAGTTGGGCGATGAAAGACG
>DATFWE010000172.1:0-11374 GCA_035259575.1 Haliangiales bacterium | reverse complement strand
CTTACTCCGCCAGCAGCGCCGCCACGCGCTCGTCGAGATCCGCCGACGGCGGGCCGATCTCCACGGCCCGGATCCGCCCGCGCTTGTCGACGAGAACCAGGTGCGGGATCACATCGACGCGGTAGGCCGCCCCCGTCCGGCCGTCGTCGGCGTAGAGCGGGAACGTGACCGGCGGATCGAGGCTCGCGGCGAACGCGCGCGCGCGGCCGGCGGCGGGCGGTCCCTCCACGTTCACCGACATGATCTCCAGACCGGCGGCGCGGCGCGCCCGGTACAGACGCTCCAGCGCCGGCATGCTCTTGCGGCACGGCATGCACCACGTCGCCCAGAAGTCCACGATCACCACCCGGCCGCGCAGCGACGACAGCGTCGCCGCCGGCCCGCCGTCGATGCGCGCGAGCGCGATCTCGGGCGCGACGTCGCCTTCCGTCACGGGGCGGAGGCGGTCGCAGCCGCGCACGACCGACACCAGGTTCCACAGGAACGCCGCGGCCAGAACGGCGCCGACGCCCAGCCCCGCCGCGCGCGCGCGTGTCACGCCGCCTCCCGCGAACGCGCCTGGATCGCCGCCATCCCCAGGAGCGCGCCCATCCACACGAGCGCCACGCCCCACAGGCACCAGCGCAGCCACGGCGGCACGCGCGCGTCGAGGACGTTCGCCGCCAGCGACGCCGTGACGTCCACGACCAGGACGGGCGTCCACGCGACGCACGCCAGGTCGAAGTCCCGCCCGGGGCTGCGGCGGCGGCCGGCGACCAGCGTCACCACCGCGCCGCCGACGAGCATGAGGATGACGTCCATCCCCAGCGCCCCGCGCACGCGCACCAGGAGGAACGTCACCGCCTGGCCCACGCCGCCGAGGATCAGCGCCCAGCCGGCGACGACCAGCGCGGGCAGCTCGACGGCGACGAGCTTGGCGATCACCAGGACCAGCGCATCCGCTGCGCCGCCCCCGTCGGCGTCGACGCGGGCCATCGCGCGGCGCGGCGCGACCAGCGCCTGCCCCACGCGGTCGAGGAGGGTCATTCTTGTCTCCGTTCGCTCGCGCGGGCTCGGCGCTCCGGGTCGCTCGGCTGCGCGTCGCTCCAGGGTCGCGGGTCTCCTCGCCCGCGCTCGCTCACCCCCCGCGCCCCTTAGCCTGGAGCAGCTTGCGCGCCTGCGCCCCCAGCGCCGAGGGGATCCCCTTCGACCGGCCCAGGTTGCGCAGGTCGCGCTCGTGCATGAACGGCAGGAGCCGCATCGACACCGGCAGCGGCGTCTTGGGGTTGTTGCAGAGGTTCACCTTCACCTTGTAGAGCTTGAGCCACTCCTTCGTGGTCGCAATCTCGCGGATGACGTCGTCGCCGAGCGAGCGGTTCGAGCTGAACTTCAACACCTCGTTGTCGGTGACCCCCGGGTTGCGGATCGCCGCCAGCGCCACCATGCGGTTCACGTCGCGCACGAGGATCGCCCGGGCGAACGCGTTGCCGATCGTCGCCAGGCGGATCTTCGCCGGGATGGGCAGCTTCTCGATCGGGATGTTCTGCTTCTGCTCCTCGACCTTCTTCTGCTCCTCCTCGTTGATCGTCTCGAAGTCCTCGGTGTCCTCGGTGACCTCGACGATCTCGCCCTTGCCCTCGCCGACGGCGACCCGCGCCACCTGGGCGAACGCGGCGTCGACCTCCTCCGGGGTGTGCGTCGGCTGCCCCTTGAGCCCGAGCACCGCCTGCACCACTTGATCCCACGCCGGGATCCCGGGGACGGCGACCTGGTTGCGCACCGCCAGCTCGACGCAGCGGTCGACGGTCGACATGCGCGCCTTGGGGTTCATGTACAGCGCGCCGATGATGGCAGGGCAGCGCAGAAGCCGCTGCTCGTTCACCGCCACCAGCTCGAGATCGCGCTCGACCAGACGCGGGACGAGCGCCACCACGGTGTCGTCGGCGGTCGTCCGATTGAGGAGGATCGCCTCGACGAGCGGCGCCTTGGTCGCGACGCGCGGCGCGAAATAGTCGATGATGCGCGCATCCAGCGCCGCGTCGGCGAGCGCGCCCAGGACGAGCTTCTCCGGCGCCTCGCGCGCGCTCTTGTCCGCCGCCTGCCGGATCGCCTCGTCGGGGTCGAGCGACAGCGTGTAGAGCGCGCACGCCAGGTCGAACGGCTTGAGCGGGGCCAGCCCGCGCGCCGCCATCATCTTCATGGCGGCGGGCCCGGAGGTCGCCTTGCGCGCGGCCTCCGACAGGTTATCGAGGGGGGTGTGCTCCAACCAGACTAGTCCTCTTCTTCGTGCGCCACCTTGGCTTCGGCGATGACCTTGTCGGCCAGGTGCCCGGGCAGCTCGTCGTAGTGCGAGAACGCGATGGAGAACGCGCCCCGTCCGCCGGTCATCGACCGCAGGTCGGCCGAGTACTTGAGCGTCTCGCTCATCGGCAGCGTCGCCTTGATCACCTGGTTCTTGCCGCGCGTGTCCATGCCCAGCACGCGCCCGCGGCGCGAGTTGATGTCCCCCATGATGTCGCCCATGTTCTCGTCGGGGCAGGTGACCTCGAGCTCCATGATCGGCTCGAGCAGCACCGGCTTGCACTGCTTGACCGCCGCGAAGAATCCCTTCGAGCCGGCCATCTCGAACGAGCGCGAGTCAGAGTCGACGTCGTGGTACTTGCCGTCGGTGACCGTCACCTTCACGTCGGTGACCGGGTAGCCGGCGATGACCCCGCGCGCCATGCGGTCGCGGATGCCCTTCTCGACCGCGGGGATGAACTGGCGCGGGATCGCGCCGCCGACGATGGCGTCGACGAACTCGAACCCTACGCCGCGTTGGAGCGGCTCCAGGTTGAGGTAGCACACGCCGAACTGCCCCTTGCCGCCGGTCTGCTTCTTGTGCTTCCCCTCGACGTTCTGGGCCCTGCCCTTGATCGTCTCGAGGTAGGGGATCTTGGGCGGCAGGAGGTCCACCTCGACGCCGAGGCGCTTGAGTTTCTCCACCGTCGCCTCGATGTGGGACTGCCCCATGCCCGCCAGGAGGATCGCCTTGGACGTCTGGTCGCGCTCGACCCGGAGGGCGATGTCCTCGTCGGTGATGTCGTGGAGCTTGGCGCCGAGCTTGTCCTCGTCGCCCTTGGACTTGGCGTGGATGGCGTAGCGGATGACAGGCGCCGGCACCTCGATGTCTGGGCGCCGGAACGGTGCCTTGTCGTCGGACAACGTGTCGCCGGTCTTGGTCACCTTGAGCTTGGCCAGACCGATGATGTCGCCGGCCACGACCTCCGGCGCCGTGTCGCGCTTCTTGCCGATGATCGCGTAGAGGGATCCCGTCCGCTCCGACGTATCGCGCGTGGCGTTGAGCACCGTCGAGTCGGCGGCCAGCCTGCCCGAGATGATGCGCGCCAGCGAGATCTTGCCGATGTCGGCGCCCATCGTCTTGAACACGCGCGCCGCGAACGGCTGGTCGATCGAGATCGCGCGCACGACCTTTTCGTGCTTTGGGCCCTCGCCCTCCCGCCCGGGACGGGCGTCGGGCGACGGGAACTCCGCGACGATGAGGTCGAGGAGCGGCTGGAGGCCGATGTTGCGCGCCGCCGAGCCGAACAGCACGGGGATGAGCGTCCCCGCGTTCATCGCCTTCTTCAGGCCCTGCGTGATCTCGTCCTCGGACAGCTCGCCGGTGCCGAGGTACTTCTCGAGGAGCTCGTCGTCCGACGAGGCGATGTCCTCGATGAGCTTCTCGCGCGCCTTCTGCGCCGCGTCCTTCACCGCCGCCGGCACGTCGTCGATCTTGACGTCGCGGCCGTCCTCCGACGTGCGGATCGCCTTGAGGTGGAGGAGATCGATCACGCCCTCGAAAGCCGCCTCCTCGCCGATGGGGAGCTGGAGCGGCGTCGCCTTCTCCGACAGCGCCTTCTTGACGTCGGTCAGGCACGCCTCCCAGTCGGCGCGCTCGCGGTCCATCTTGTTGATGAACACCGCGCGGGGAAGGCCGAGATCCTCGCAGTACTGCCACACCTTCTCGGTCACGACCTGCACGCCGTCGGGGCAGGACACGACCACCACGGCGGCGTCGGCGGCGATCTGCATCGCCACGCGCGTCTCGACGAGGAAGTTCTGGTCGCCCGGGGAATCGATGAAGTTGATCTTCTTCTTCTGCCACTCGACGTAACCGACGGAGACCTGGATCGACCCGCCGCGCTTGACCTCCTCCGGTTCGTAGTCGAAGTTCGAGGAATCCGTGCCGGCGACGCCGAGCCGCGTGGTGCCCTTGGCGTCGAACAGGATCGCCTCCGCGAGGGACGTCTTCCCCGATCCTCCGTGCCCCACGAACGTCACGTTGCGGATGTCCTGCGTGTCGTATCGCTTCATGTCTCCCTCGCGTTGCGCTCGTAAAGGATCTTGAGGCCGCGGAGCGTCAGCATCTCGTCCGCCTCTTCGATGGTCTTGGATTCCTTCGCGATGAGCGGCGCCAGCCCGCCGGTTGCCAGGCAGCGCGCCGGAAAATCGATCTCGTGGCGCATCCTTTCTACCACCGAGTCCACCAGCCCGGCATAGCCGAAAACCAGCCCGGCCTGGATGGAATGCACCGTGTTGCGGCCCACCACCTTGGGCGGGCGCGCGATCTCCACCCGCGGAAGCTTGGCGGCGGCGCGGTAGAGCGCGTCGGCCGCGATAAAGACGCCGGGGAAGATCGCGCCGCCCAGGTACTCGCCGCGCGGCGACACCACGTCGAACGTGGTGGCGGTGCCGAAGTCCACGACGATGCACCCCTCGCGCAGCTTCTCGTACGCGGCGACCGCGTTGACGATGCGGTCGGCGCCGACCTCGCGCGGGTTCTCGTAAAGGATCGGCATCCCCGTCTTGATCCCCGGCCCGACGATGAGCGGGGTCACGCCGAGGCGCTTCCGGCACAGCGACTCGACGGCGAACAGCGCCGGCGGCACCACCGTGGAGATGATGGCGGCGGTGATGCCCCCGAGCCCCATGCCGTCGAGGCCCAGGAGGCCGGCGAGCAGCGCCGCGTACTCGTCGGAGGTGCGCCCCTTGATCGTCTCGAGCCGCCAGTGGCCGCGCAGGACGTCGCCTTCGTACACTCCGAGCACCGTGTTGGTATTGCCTACGTCGACGACCAGCAGCATCCGAAAACCTTGTGGGGGCGGGATGTTAGTCATGTGGGCGCGTACGGTCAACAGGCTGGCACATCGGGCAGAAAACGCTCGTCGATCGACAGGGCGGCTGCGAGCCCTCGCCGCCCCCCCGTCGGGCCGAGCCCAACGGGGCCCCCCGCGAATCGAACGCGTTCTCGTGCGGCGTCGTCGGCCTCGCGCGCGCGCGCCGGGGCGAGTCGGCGAAGCACACGCGGCTCCCGTCGTCGAGCTCGAACGTCGCGCGGGTGAAGCGCGGCAGCGCGCCGTCGGCGCGGAGGATCTTTCCCGTCATCCCCAGGTGGCTACGGCCCACGATCCACCGCGCGAGGTTGCGTGCGTTCGTCTCGACCTCGGGAAGCTCGGGCATGGTAGGGTAATTCTGTGACGATGTTCCGCCGGAGACATGTGTTCATTCCGGTCGCCATCCTCATGGGGCTGGCGGTCCTCATCTACGGCGCCCTGTATGCCGCCGACCACATCGTCTCACCGACGACAACGGGCGGCTACCTGGCGTACGACCATTCGCACATCACCGATGCCGTCGGCGGCATGTCGGGCCTGTTCGCCGCGGTGCTCGGCATCCTCATCACGGTCGTCGCCATCATCGTCCAGCTGTCGGCGGAGCGGTACACCCACGTGACGCAGATGTTCTTCCGCGATCGGACGAACCTCGGCGTGCTCGGGTTCTACGTCCTCGCCTGCATCTGCGGCGTGTTCAACGCGTTCACCATCCACAACGAGTGGGTGCCGCGCATCACCCTCACCGCGATGATCGCGCTCGCGGCGGTGAGCTTTGCGCTGATGGCGCCCTACTTCGCCTACGTGTTCGATTTTCTCCAGCCGGAGAACATCATCGGACGCATCCGCAACCAGGCGCTCGACGCCACCCGCAAGGGCGACCAGCCCAAGGCCCTGTCGAACCTCGAGGAGCTGACCGACATAGTCATCAACTCCATCAGCGGCAAGGACAAGATCATCGCGATCGCCGGCGTGGACGCGATCAAGGACTTCGCGTGCACCTACGTGGGGGAGAAGCGCGGCGCCAAGGAACAGTGGTTCGCGGTGGGGCCGGGCATCCGCAAGAACCCGGATTTCGTATCGATGGCGGCCGTCTCCGTCGACGACATGGAGCGGCGCCACACGTGGGTCGAATGGAAAGCGCTGCGCCAGTACCAGTCGATCTACGCCGAGGCGCTGAAGGAGATGCGCGACGTGGCGTACGTCATCTGCATCGACACCCGCTACATCGGGGAGGCGGCGCTCGCCGCCGGCGACAAGGAAGCGGTCGCGGTGTGCCTGAAGTTCTTCAACACCTACCTGCGCGCGGCGCTCAACGCGCGCGACGTTCGCACCGCCTACAACCTGCTCCACCAGTATCGCGGGCTCACCGAGGGGCTGCTCAAGGCGGGGTGGAACGCGCAGACGGTCGAGGCCGCGGGCTACATCAAGTATTACAGCCACATCGCGTTCGGGATGCAGATCGGCTTCGTGACCGAGACCTCCGCCTACGACCTGTGCACGTTGTGCGAGCTCGCCGCGACCCTGCGCTCTCCTGTCGAGGAAGACCTCCTCAGGTTGTTCCTGGAGGTCGATCAGGCCGGCGGCGAGGGCGAGAACGTCGAGACGCACCTCCGCGGCGTGCGCAAGGCCCAGGTCAAGCTCGCCACCTACTACCTGGTGGCGGGCCACGAGGCCAGGGCCCGGCGGATCTGGGAGGACATGAAATCCGAGCGCCCGGAGAGGTTGCGCTCGATCTACGAGGAGCTCCGCGGCGTGACGAGCGAGGACTTCTGGGAGGTCATCGACCGCGGCACCAACTTCGACTACCTTCCCGACGATCGCAAGAAGGCCATGCGCGTGTTCTTCGGCTGGTTCCCCAAGCTTTCTGCGGGGTTCACCGTGCCGGCCGCCGAGGCCACGTCTTGAGCCAAGGGATGCGATGAGGGCCGTCGCGCTGGCGGTTCTCCTGTCGTGCGGCGGCGCCGCAGCCAGGATCCGCTCCCAGATCGGCGACGTGGATGTGAAGCTCGACCTCGCCCGGGACGCCGTGCGGCGCGCCGAGCTCGCGGTCGCCAAGGCCGGCCCCAAGGAAGCGGACGGCGCGCGCCGCGACATGTTGGCGGCCGTGTCGGAGAAGGCTTACCTCGACGCCGAGAAGGCGTACCTCGAGCAGCAGCTCGCGACGCTCGCGGACCCTTCGCCCGAGAACCGAGCGAAGGAGGACACGACGCGCGCTCGGCGCGACCACCTCGAGACGGAGTGGCGGGAGCGGGTGAAGGAGGCCAGGGCCCCATGATAGGATGAGCTGATGGCGGAGAGCCCCGGCGGACAGGAAGACTCCCCGCGCATCCTCATCGTCGACGACGAGAAGGTGATCCGAGAAATCCTCTCGGATTTCCTCGCCATGGAAGGCTATGTCGTGCGCGCGGTCGAGGACGGCGTCGGCGCGCTGAAGGAGCTCCGGCTCCGCCCCTACGACATGGTCATCTCGGACCTGAAGATGCCCAACATGGGGGGCATCGAGCTCCTCGAAAAAATGGCCGCCGACAACCTCAACGTGCTGACCGTCATCATGACCGGCTACGGCACGGTGGAGACGGCGATCGAAGCGATGAAAAGAGGTGCGTACGATTACATCCTCAAGCCGTTCAAGGTCGAGGAGGTGGTCCACGTCGTGCAACGCGGGCTCGACCGCCAGCGCCTGCAGGCCGAGAACATGCGCCTGCGCGAGGCGCTCTCGCTTTACCGGGTGAGCGAGGCGATCGCCACATCCCTCGAGCTGGACCGCATCCTCGACGTCATCCTCGACGCGGTGATGGATGAGGTGTCCGCCGATGTGGTGACGCTGCACCTCCAGGACGTCAAGTCGGGCGTGTTCGAGGAGCGCATCAAGCGCGTGAATTACGACAGCGACGGCGCGAACGCCGCGGTGGGGACGCTCGATCTCGACGAGCTGTTCAGCCACTTCCGCACCGACAAGCCGATCGTCACCCACGGGATCAAGGCGTCGCGGTTCTTCACCCGCGGGTTCGACGGGCAGAAGCTGGCGTCGTTCGTGTCGGTGCCCATGCGCGTGCGCGATCGCGTCATCGGCATGCTCAACGCCTACAGCTTCACGCGCGGGAAGATCTTCGACGAGGGGCAGCGGAAGATGCTGGTGATCCTCGCCAGCCGCGCCGCGATGTCGATCGAGAATGCGCGCCTGTACGAGGATCTCGTCGGCAAGAACAAGGACCTGAAGAAGGTGAACCTGTCGCTGGAGGAGAACTTCCGCCAGACCATCGTCGGGTTCGCCCACGCGCTCGAGGAGTCGGACCGGTACACGCGCGGCCACTCCGAGCGGGTGGCGGTGTACGCGCGCCTGATCGCGGTGGGCATGGGGCTCAAGGAGGCCGAGGTCGAGACCGTGGTGCAGGCCGGCCTCATGCACGACATCGGCAAGATCGGCATCCGCTACGAGAAGCTCAACAAGCCGGGGAAGCTCACGCCCGAGGAGGTGTCGATGTTCCGCACCCACCCGGCCAAGGGCAAGCGCATCCTCGAGCCCATCCCGTTCATGCGCGAGATCATCCCCGGCTGCTGGTGCCACCACGAGCACTGGGACGGCAGCGGCTACCCGCAGGGGCTGCTGGCAGAGAACATCCCCCTTTTCGGGCGGATCGTGTCGGTCGCCGACACCTACGACGCGATGACGTCGGACCGCGCCTACCGCAAGGCGCTGCCGCACGAGGTGGCGGTGGCCGAGCTCGAGCGGTGCAGCGGCACGCAGTTCGACCCCGCCGTCGTCGAGGTATTCCTGCGCGAGATCGAGGGATATCGGAAGCTGAAGATCGCGGCGGGCGAGGACGTGCCGCGGTAACTACGGCCACTACAGCCTATGGGAAGATGCCGAGGTCGCTGTAGCTCTTGGCGACCTTGTTGATGGCGCTGACCAGCGCGGCGGTGCGAAGATCGATGTTCTTCGCCTTGCGGATGTCGCGGATCTCGCGGTAGGCGACCGCCATGGTCTCCTCCAGCCCGGAGTTGACCAGATCCTCCTCGTCGCCGCCCTTGGAGATCTGCGCCGCTTCGTCGGGCGGGAGCCACTTCGCGGTCAAGCGCTGCACGACGTCGAGGATGCTCGAGTAGGCGTGCTGCTCGAAGCGCTTGTCCATGCGCCCGAACCGCATGTGCGTCAGGTTCTTGATCCACTCGAAGTAGGAGACGGTCACGCCGCCGGCGTTGAGGTAGATGTCCGGCACGACCATGGTCCCCTTGGCGCGGAGGATGTCGTCGCCGTCGGCGGTGATGGGTCCGTTGGCGCCCTCACCGATGATCTTGGCGCGCACCCGGCCGGCGTTCTGCTTGTTGATGACGTTCTCCAGGGCGGCGGGGACGAGGATGTCGCAGTCGAGCTCGAGCGCCGCGTCCCGGTGGGGGAGGTCGGTCGCGCCGGGGACGCCGAGCAGGGTCTTGGCCTCGTTGCGCCAGCGCACGACGGAGTCGACGTCGAGCCCGTTGGGGTTGTAGACGGCCCCCTCGTACTCGGCCAGGCCGACGATGATGGCGCCGCCCTCCTGGAGGAACTTGGCGGCGTGGTAGCCGACGTTGCCGAGCCCCTGGACGACGACGCGTTTGCCGTCGAGGCCGGGGCCGAAGCCGAGCTCCCGCATGTCCTCCGGAACGCTGCACGCCTCGCGCAGGCCGAAGAACACGCCGCGGCCGGTGGCCTCCTTGCGCCCGCGGATGCCGCCCTGGCCGACCGGCTTGCCGGTGACGCACGCGAGCGCGTCGAGCTCGCCGCGCATCATCGCCTGGTAGGTGTCGGCGATCCACGCCATCTCGCGCGGGCCGGACCCGTAGTCGGGCGCGGGGACGTCGACGCCGGGCCCGATGAAATTCTTGCGCAGGAGCTCGGCGCAGTAGCGGCGGGTGATGCGCTCCAGCTCGCCGGCGGAGTACGCGTGCGTCGAGATCTGGATGCCGCCCTTGGCGCCGCCGAACGGCACGTCCACCAGCGCGCACTTGTAGGTCATCAGCGCGGCGAGCGCCATGACCTCGTCCTCGTTGACCATCAGGCTGTAGCGGATGCCCCCCTTGGTCGGCAGCTTGTGGTGGCTGTGCTCGGCGCGCCAGCCGTGGATGACCTCCACGCTGCCGTCGTCCTTGCGGATCGGGAACGCGAAACGATAGACGTGATCGCAGGCGCGGATCTGCGCCAGGATGCCCGGCGGATGCGTCGTCAGGGTCGCGGCACGATCGAAGCTCGTGCAGACTTGTTCCCATAGGCTTTCGGTCATGTGCGCAGCCTAGCACCGAGCACCGCGTCAAAACTGCGTCAAGGGCGTGTCATTCCGCTACGGCGGCCCCGGACGGCGCCGGGCGGTCAGGGGCAGACCCGAGCGTCGAGCGACAGCGCGTCGACGAAGAAGCTCGTCGAATAGAAGAAGCCGTTCACCGATTCGAACGCGAGGAGGATCGTCTTGCCCGCGTAGTTGCCGGCGATGGTCTGGGTGAAGCTCCGCCAGCCCGTCGTCTCGTCGCCGTCGTAGTACACGGCGACGGTCTCGAGGAGATTCTGGCTCGCGTTGTAGACGTTGATCTGCATCTGGTCGTGCTGGTTCGGCACGGGCTCGTTGGTGCGGATGTATAGGTAGCCGCGCAGGGTGAGCGAGGTCGTCGCCGCCGGCACGGTCACGGGCTGGTAAATGTAGTCCTGGCGCGCGCTCTCTCCCCCGAGCCAGGCCGCGAAGTTGCCGGCCTGGGGCGCGGGCTGACCGTTGGCGGCGAGCTCGCCGGCGGTGACGACGATGTCGCCCGGCGACTGCACCCACGGCGCGATGTTCTTGTTCTGGCCCGTGCCGGTGGAGTCCTCGAAGCCGGCGTTCGCCAGGAGCTCGATGTCGCACGGCGGCGCGGCGTCGGGCGTGCCCGGCGGCGCGTCGAGGACCGGCCGCGCGTCGATCGGCGGGGGCGCGTCGATCAGGCTGGCGTCGGGGACGGGCGCGGCGTCGCGGAGGACGATCGTCGCGTCGCCGTGGATGACGAGCCCGCGGCCGTCGACGATCATCACGTCGAAGCGCGCGTCGGGGATGACGACGGGCGCGTCGAGGCGCGCGTCGGGTACGGACGCATCCATCGCCTCGGTGCCGGCGCAGGCCGACGCCAGGAGACAGGCCAAGCCAAGCTTTCGCACCGCGATCATTTTCCGACAATCGCGTCGGGCGGGATAGGGGGAAGACGCGGGAGGGGCGTGTCGGTGCCGGTGGACGGGTCGCCGC
>DATFWE010000171.1:0-2300 GCA_035259575.1 Haliangiales bacterium | reverse complement strand
GCCACCTTGCAGCTCTTCGCCCCGGTCCTGCCGGCGGCGGCGGTCGGCTCCGCGACCGAGGGCCTGCGCCTGATCGGACGCGCGATCGGCGCCGTGCGCGACCTCGACGTGCTGGCGATGGCGATCACCACGCGGGGTCGCCGCCTTCCCGACGAGTCGCGTGCAGCCCTGGGTCCGCTCGACCACGCCATCGTCGAGCGGCGGGCGGTGGCGCTGGCCGAGCTCGGCCGCGTGCTCGACGCCGCGCAATCACGGCGCCTCCTGGTCCGCCTGAATCGCCTCGCCGCGTCGCCGCCCGGCGGGCGCGGCGCGATGCGGCTCGGCGACGCGGCCGGCAATCTCCTGCGTCCGCTGCTGCGCGCGGTGCAGCGTGGTGGGCGGGACCTCGACGAGGCGACGCCGGCCGTGGCGCTCCACCGGGTGCGGGTGCGCGTGAAGCGCCTGCGCTATGCCTGCGAGACGCTCGAGAGCCTGGTGGGCGAGGATCTCCGCGTCGTCATCCGCCGCCTGGTCCGGTTGCAGGACGCGCTCGGGGAGCACCAGGACGCCGTCATGCAGGCGAGCTGGCTGCGCGCCTACGCCGGCCCGGCCCAGCTCCCACCGGCCACGCTGCTCGCGATGGGGGCGATCGTGGACGCCCTCGAGCGCCGGGCGGGCAAGCTGCGCCGGCGTGCGGCCCGCGCGTGGCAGCGCTTCGACAAGCGCCGCGTACGCCGCGTCCTGGCGGACGCGCTGCGGCGGTTCGGGCCGCCGCCGGCGCGCAGCGCCCGCGGGCGGGCACGCGCATGATTCTCTACGTCGTGCGACACGCCATCGCCGAGGACGCCGCGGGCGGTGACGACGGCGCGCGGCGCCTGACGGCTGCCGGGCGCCGGAAGATGAAGGCCGCCGCGGCGGGACTTCGCGCGCTCCGCGTCGCGCCCTCGGTCGTGGTGACGAGCCCGCTCGTGCGCGCGCTCGAGACGGCGCGCATCGTGGTCGCCGCGCTCCCCCGCGCGCCCGCGGTCCGCGAGCTGCCCGCCCTCGCACCCGACGTCGCGCCCGTCGACACGCTGAAGGCGCTGCGCGTCTTCGCCCGCAACCAGGACGTGATGGTCGTAGGCCACGAGCCGAACCTGAGCCGCACGATCGCGCTCCTGCTGAGCGGCGCGGTCGACGGAGCGGCGATCGAGCTCAAGAAGGGCGCCTGCGCCGCGCTGGAGCTGACCGCCTTGGCGCCGGGTGGCGCGACGCTGCACTGGCTGCTGCAGCCGCGGGCATTGAGAAGTATCCGCTGACCGACGACGGATGGGCCGCGCTACCAGCCTCCGGTCCTGAGCCATTCTTCCACCATGGGCAGCCTGTCCCAGCCCCAAAACGGCCGGCAGGGCGATCTTCGGATGATCCTCGGGCGGAGCAAAGGGCACGCCCATCTTTCGCGCGGCGCGGGCCCAGTCATGCCTCGCATAGTCACCTTTGACCGGTGTTGAGGAGAGGCCGCGCATGCCGGTCACCTTGAATGCCGTGCCGAGCATATAGGGCCGCCAGAGAATCGGTAGGTTCACGCGCGCGCCCAGCGCATCGATCTCCTGCGCCGCGAGATAGGCATAGCCAGAGGAGAAGTCGAACCAGAACTCAATCGGGGTTGCCCTGGTCATGTGTCTGCCTTTCCGGCGTCTTCGCCGTCTCAGCCATCCACAGTATCTGTGGTTCGCCCCGAGCGGTCACGGCGTCGTGGCGGCCAGGTCCTGGGTGAGGAGGCCGATGGTTACGGCGCCGCCGGCGCGGGCCTGGTCCATTGCCTGGACGGCGAAGCCGTAGGAGACGCCGTCGTCGGCGTCGAAGAAGAGGACGTGGTCGTCGCGAGCGGCGAACATGCGGCGCAGCCGATCCGGGAGGTCGTCGAGGGATGTCTCGGTGCCGTTCACCCGCATCGTGCCGTCGCGCTCGAGGCGCAGGACCAGCGGCGGGTCGTCCGCCAGGTGCTGCGGATCGACCTCCTCGGTGCGCTGCTGGGGCACGTGGAGCCAGAACGTCTTCGTGAGCAGCGGGGTGATCACCATGAAGGTGATGAGGAGCACCAGGACGACGTCCACCAGCGGCGTCACGTTCATCTGCGGGACGACGTCGTCACCCGGGACGGCGGAACCGTTCATTGCCATTGCCATCAGCTCCCGTCGGCGGCCTCGTGATGGTGGCGCTCCCCGACGAGGAGCGCGACGCCGGGGAAGCCGATCCGCTGCGCACCGGCGCACACGCCGCGGATCGCTCCGAAGGAGAGGCGTTCGTCGCCGCGGATGGAGAGGCGTCGCTGCGGGTCG
>DATFWE010000170.1:0-2924 GCA_035259575.1 Haliangiales bacterium | reverse complement strand
CGACGCGCGCGCGCTCGGCGCGGAGATCCGCACCTACACCCGCGCCACCGCGATCGTCCTCGACCGGCGCGGGCGGGTCGCGGCGGTGCACGTGCGCGATGAGCTCACCGGGCGCGAGGACGAGATCGCGACGCGCACCGTCGTGATGGCGGCGGGGCCGTGGACGGACGAGCTGCTCGAGCGCCTCGCGGTGCCGTTCGGGCGGCGGCTGCTGCGGCCGACGAAGGGCGTCCACGCGGTATTCGATCACGAAAAGCTCCCGGTCACGCGCGCGGTGACGCTGATGCTCCCCGATCGGCGCGTGATCTTCTGCATCCCCTGGGTCGAGCGGACGGTCGTGGGGACGACCGACACCGACTTCTCGGGCGAGCCGGACGACGTGCATGCCGACGCGGCCGACGTCAAGTACCTGTGCGACGCGGTGAACCGCTACTTCGCCGACCACAAGGTGACGCCCGACGACGTGATCGCGACGTGGGCCGGGCTGCGCCCGCTCGTCGCGTCCGACGCGCCGAGCGCCTCGGACGTGAGCCGCGAGCACGAGGTGTTCGTTCGCCCCGAGGGCATCATCGTCATCGCGGGCGGGAAGCTGACGACGTACCGGCGCATGGCCAAGGAGGCGACCGACCGCGTGGTCGAGTGGCTGGGCGACCGGGGCGACGCGGCGCTGGAGGGGCGCCACATCAAGCCGTGCCGGACGAAGAACCGGCCGCTGCCCGGGGCGCAGGGGATGGAGATCCACGGGCACCGCGGGGTGGAGGCGATCGCCGACAAGCTGGTGCACAGCGCGGGGCTCGCCGCGCGGGTGGCGCAGCACCTGTCGCAGACGTACGGCCAGCGCGCCGATTCGGTGGTGGTGCGGGGCGTGGCGGATCCGCGCCTGCTCGAGCGCATGGACCCTGACCTGCCGTACCTGTGGGCGGAGGTGGATCACGCGGTGGAAGTGGACCTGGCGCGCACGCTCGACGACGTGCTGGCGCGGCGGATTCCGCTCGTCTTGCGCGCGCGGGACCAGGGCCTCGGCGTCGCGGCCCGCGCGGCGGAGCGCATGGGGTCGCGGCTCGGCTGGGACGCGGCGGAGCGCGAGCGCCAGATCGAGCGGTTCCGCGCGACGGTGGCCGAGTCGCGGAAGTTCAGGACGGGGTAGCGGCCATAGGTGCGGCGCGCCACACGCCGGGTTTTACCCCGGACGGCGCGCCCGCGTCCCCGCCGTCAGCCACATCGCGATCATCGTCCCGAAGGTCACATCCGCCAGGAGCCCCAACCACGCGCGCATGGGATCGATGCTACCGATCCCATGTTTCACGCGCGTTTCCGCGACGAAAAATCCTCGTGTCTACTGGAGCAGGCCCTCGGCCCGCAGGGCTTCCTGCACCGCCGGGCGCGCCGCGATGCGATCGCGGAATGCGGTGAGATGCGGGAACCCCTCCAGCGACACGTTGGCGCCCTTCGACCAGCTCAACATCACGAAAAGGTACGGGTCGGCGACGGTGAACCGCTCGCCCATGAGGAACGGCTTGGACGCGAGGTGCCCATCGACCCAGGCGAGACGCTGGCCGAGGTTCGTCCGCGCGATGGTCTTGTACTCCTCCGGCGTCGTCGGCCGGAACAGCGGCGAGTACCCCTTGTGGATCTCCGACGTCAGGAAGTTCAGCCACTCGATCAGGCGGTAGCGCTCGAACGTGCCCCACCTCGGCGCGAGCCCGGCCTCCGGCTTCTGGTCGGCGAGGTACTGCACGATCGCCGGCCCCTCGACGAGGATCTCGCCGTTGTCGAGGCGCAGCGCGGGGACGTACCCCTTGGGATTGATCTTTGCGTATTCGGTGCCGTCGGCGAGCTTGCCGGTCTGCCGGTCGACCTTCTCCAGGGCGAACGGCAGGCCCAGCTCGCGCAGCACGATGTGGGGGGACTGCGAACAGGCCGCGGGACGGTAGAACAGCGTCAGCGTCATGGCCCATCCATGCCATGGAACCCGGCCCGCGACTACTTCCATACGTAGAAGCCCTCGCCGGTCTTCTTCCCCAGCTTCCCCTCGGCGACTTTCCGCCGCAGGAGCTCCGGCGGCCGGAACGCCGGGCCGAGCTCGCGCTCGAGGTACTCGGCGATGGCCAGGCGGACGTCCAGCCCGACGAGGTCGCCGAGCTCGAGCGGGCCCATCGGGTGGCCGTAGCCGAGCTTCATCGCCTTGTCGATGTCCTCCGCGCTCGCGACCCCCTGCTCCACCATGCGGATCGCCTCGAGGCCGACGAGGACGCCGAGACGGCTCGACGCGAACCCCGGCGCATCGCGCACCACGATCGGCTCCTTGCCGAGCCGCTCCGCCAGCGCCCGCGCGCGCGCGACCACCGCCTCGTCGGTCGTCGGGTGGCGCACGATCTCGACGAGCTTCATGAGGTGCACGGGGTTGAAGAAGTGCATCCCGACCACGCGCTCCGGCCGCCGCGCGGCGCCGGCGATCGCCCCGACCGACAGAGAGCTCGTGTTGGTGGCGAGGAGCGCGTCCGCGGGCGCCGCCTCCTCGATCGCCGCGAACAGCTTCTGCTTGAGCGCGAGGTCCTCGAACACCGCCTCGATCACCGCCGCCGCGCCGGCGACGGCGCCGGCGAGATCGTCGGCCGGCGCGACGCGGGCCAGCGCCGCGGCCGCGACCTCGGCGGTGAGCTTCTTCCGCGCCACGCCGCCGTCGAGCCCGGCGGCGATGCGCGCCACGCCGGCCGCACGCGCGGCCTCGCTGACGTCGAAGAGCTTGACCTCGAAACCGGCGAGCGCGGCCACGTGGGCGATGCCGGCGCCCATCGTGCCCGCGCCGAGGACGGCGAGAGTCTCGTTCATTGTTGCCTCCACTCACTCGCGCGGGCGCGGCGCTCCAAGTCGCTCGGCTGCGCCTTGCTCCAGGGTCGCGCACTCCGCGCCCGCGCTCGTTC
>DATFWE010000169.1:0-14315 GCA_035259575.1 Haliangiales bacterium | reverse complement strand
CCGTGGCGGCGCCGGTCTTCGTCGGTGGCGAGGACCAGCGGCGGGACCGGCCGGGGCCGCCCCACGTCATCGACGGCGACGAACGTGAGGTACGCCTTGGTGGTGTAGCGTCGAATGCGCGTCCGCGGATCCTCGGTCTCGACGCGGCAGCCGACCTCCATGCTGGTTCGATGCACGAAGTTCACCATCGCCTGCATGATGACGATGTCGCCGACGCGGATGGGCGACAGGAAGTCGAGGCGGTCGATCGACGCGGTGACGACCGCGCCCCCGGCGTGCCGCATCGCCGCCACGCCGGCGCAGACGTCGATCCACTGCATGACCACGCCGCCGAACACGTTGCCCCCGACGCCGTTCGTGTGCGTCGGCATGACGATCTGGGCCATCTCGACGCGCGAGCGCGCGGGCGTCAGCTCCTCCATTATCGTCCGCTCACTCGCGCCGGCTCGGCGCTCCGGGTCGCTTCGGCTGCGCCTCGCTCCGGGGTCGCTTGTGGCCTCGCCGGCGCTCGTTCGCTCATGCCGCTAACATAATGTATCTTTGCCGTCATGCGAGCGGCGGCGCTGGCACTTGCGTTGGCTGCGTGCGGCCAGCCCGCGCCCTTCACCATCGACACCAACCCGGTGGCGATCGATCTCAGCGCCGGCCCGCTCGCCATCGATGCCGAGGTCGGCGAGTTCGGCCGCTTCCACGCCGTACTCGACACCGCCACGCCGGTGACGCTCATCGATTCCACGGAGGTCGGCCGCCGCCTGGTGACGGTCGATCTCAAGGACGGCGCCGCCACGCGCGCGCGCTTCACCCTGGTGTCGGCGGTGCTGGCGCCGGTCACCGACGTCGGCGAGGGCACGCCCGTCCCCATCGGCGGCGTGATCGGCGCCGACGTGCTGTCGCGGATCGCGTTCCGCATCGATCCCAACCTGGGGCAGGCGCTCCTTTACCCCGCGATCGCCGGGACGAACGCGGCGCACGAAGACGCGTGCGACGCGGTGTTCCCCGTCTCGGTGAGCGGGGGCGGACAGTACGCGCTCGGCAACGAGACGGTCCTGTACCAGCCGACGCGTATCGCGCTCCCCGCGTGCGTCGGCGACGCCGCCGACGTCGGCACGGGGCCGAGCGGCAAGGACGCGCTGTTCGTGGTGGCGACGGGCATCGGGCCGACCGTCCTGGGGCGCGGGGCGTGGAAGCGCATCACCGGCGCGAGCGACGCCGACATCGACGCGTTGCCCAAGACGACGCTCTACCTGGGCGGCGCGGGGGGCGTCAGCGTCGCCCAGGGGACGCTCCCCGACCTCGCGCTCGCCGCGCGCGAGGCCGACGACCGCGGCCCCTGCCTCGAGCTCTACCTCAGCCGCCTGCTCGCGCAGGCCGCCTCGTGCCCCCAGGCGGTGAGCGACGCGTACTCCATGTCGTGCGACTGCGTGAGCCAGAGCCCGACGTGCAGCGCCGGCGCCGCGGTCGAGCTGCGCCGCACCGTCGACGTGGTCATCCTCGATGACACCCATCCGCTGCTGCAGAGCATCCGCAACGAGCTGCGCCCGGCGTTCGCGGAGGTCGATGGCCTCCTCGGCATGAAGACCCTGGCGTCGTTCCTCGCCGACGTGGACTACCCCGGCGGGCGCGTCATACTCCGCTGCGCCAGCGCGAATTGCAAGCAGCGGGCGCACATCAACGGCGACAACCGCGACCGCGCGCGCGAGCTCAGCGCGCTGGGCTGCTTTCGCTGACGCGCGCGCCGAGCTCGCGAAGGAGGCGCGCGAACGTCGGGAACGACGTGGCCACGTTGGCGACGTCGACCACGCGCCCCCCGGCGACGGCGGCGGCCACGGCCGCCGCCATGGCGATGCGGTGGTCGCCGTGGGAGTCGACGTCGCCGGGGCGGAGCGCAGTGCCGCCGGCGATGGCCAGCCCGTCCTCGCGCTCGTCGGCGGCGACGCCGAAGGCGCGGAGGAGCGCGACGGTCGTGGCGACGCGGTCGGATTCCTTGACGCGCAGCTCCGCGGCGTCGCGGATCGTGGTCGTGCCCTCCGCGCGCGCGGCGACGACCGCCAGGATCGGCACCTCGTCGATGGCGCGCACCACCAGGTCGCCGGCGAGGTCGACGCCGCGCAGGGGACGGCCGCCGCGCACCACCACGTCGGCGATCGGCTCGCCCGCTTCTTCGCGGGGGTTTTCGAGGGCGACGTCGGCGCCCATCGCGGCGATGGCGTCGAGGAACCCGGTCCGCGTGGGGTTGACGCACGCGCCGCGCACGCGCACGGTGCCGCCGGTGACGAGCGCCGCCGCCAGGAGGAATGCGGCCGACGACGGATCGCCGGGGACGCGCAGCGGGCGGGCGCGCAGGCGGCGGTCCCACCCGTCGGGATCGACCGCGGTGGTGCGCTCGCCCGTCGCGATCGGCGCGCCGAGGAAGCGCAGCATCCGCTCGGTGTGGTCGCGCGAGGGACCCGGCTCGCGCACCGACGTGCGGCCCCGGGCGTAGAGCCCGGCGAGGAGGATCGCCGACTTCACCTGCGCCGAGGCCACCGGCGACTCGTAGTCGATGCCGCGCAGCGTCCCGGCGGGCTCGACGACGAGGGGCGGGTAGATCTCGCCCGCTTTCTTCCCCTGGCCCGGGCGGCCGGCGACGCGCGCGCCCATGCGCCCGAGCGGCTCGGCGACGCGGCGCATGGGCCGGCGGTGGAGGTACTCGTCGCCGACGAGCTCGCTGCGAAACGGCTGGGCCGCGAGGAGGCCGGTGAGGAGGCGCATCGACGTGCCCGAGTTGCCGCAGTCGAGCGGCGCGGCGGCGGCGCGCAGCCCGTCGAGGCCGACGCCCTGTACGACACCTTCGGCGACGCGCACGCCGAGGGCCTGCAGCGCGGCGACGGTGCGGAGGTTGTCCTCGCCGCCCGACAGCCCCGTCACCTCGCAGGGGCCGTCGGTCAGCGCCGCGAACAGCACGGCGCGGTGGCCGATGGACTTGTCGCCGGGGACCGCGACGTCGCCGGAGAGGGGGCCGGCGGGCTCGACGATCCAGTCGGTCATCTTTGCACCAGCCGCTTCTGTATCTCCTCCGCCCACCGCTGGAACGCGCGCGGGCCCATGGTCCACACCAGGCGCGTGGCGCGGCCGTGCGGCTCGGCGCGCGCCTCGCCGCGCGTCAGGCGCGCGAGCAGGCCGGCCGCGGCGTCGCCGATGCGGCGCGCCTGCGCGTCGTTGTCGGCGACGGCGAGCGCCACCAGCGCCGCGTCGTCGGCGACGTCGGCCCATATCGCCAGCGTCGCCGGCACCTCGTCGACGCCCAGGCGCCCCGCCGCCTGGATGCGCGCCGCCTTGTCGAGGCGCGCGGTCACGCGCAGCACCGCGCCCGTCGCGCGCGGCGGCATCGGCGCCTCGCGCAGCCGCGCCAGCTCGACGTCGTCGCGGAGCGAGCCCGGCTTCTGCCCCGCCGCGATGAGGCGCACCACCGCGCGCTGGGCATCGGGCCCGACGACGAGGGTATGGGCGTCGACGGGGTCGCAGTCGGGGATGCGCGTCGCGGCCTCGACGGCGTGCAGGCGCTCCCCCCGCACCACGAACAGGGTGGCGGCGTCGTCGGCGCCCATGCGGTAGACCGCGGCGGCGGCGACGTCGAGGTCGGCGAGGGCGTCGAAGCCGAGGTCGAGCTTGAGCTCGCTCGCCGCCCGGCGGGCCACGAGCGCCGACACGAGCGGCGCGGCGATCTCGTTTCGGCGGAGTCGCGCGATGTCGAGCTCGGCGACGGCGTCGGCGCCGGGGGGGAGCACGGCGAGGAGGGCGGCGCCGGGGGTGGAGACGCGGGATTCGATGAAGGGCTTGGCGGTGGGGGGCGAGGATCCGCAGGCGCCCACGCCGACGCCAACGCAAACGCCAACGCCGACGAACAAACGCATCATCCCAGGATCCTCGCCCGGGCGGCGCGGGCGGCCTCGATGCAGAGCCGGATCGCCTCCTCGTCTCCGGCGGCGATCGCACGGCGGAGGGCGGCGAGACGCTCGGCGAAGCGATCGGTGGCGCGCAGCACGGCGTCGCGGTTGTCGAGAAAGACGTCGACCCACATGCCCGGCGGCGTGCTCGCGATCCGCGTGGTGTCGATGAAGCCTCCCCCCGCCATCCCGTTGGGCGCTCCGAGCGCGCCGACCGCGTCGGCGAGCGCGTAGGCGACGACGTGGGGCAGGTGCGACACCGCGGCCATGAGCTCGTCGTGCTCCGCCGCCGGCATCTCCGCGACCTCCGCCCCGGCCGCCCGCCACAGGCCGGCGACCGTCGCCAGCGCCGCCGGGTCGGTGACCGGCGTCGGCGTGAGCAGCGCGCGCCGCCCGCGGAACAGCGCCGCCGACGCCGCGGCCGGCCCCGCCCTCTCCGTCCCGGCGAGGGGGTGCCCGCCGACGAACCGCCCGCCGTGGGCCGCCTCGCCGGCGGCGACGATGGCCGCCTTGGTCGATCCGACGTCGGTGACGATGTCCCCGCGCGCCCGCGCCACGAGCGCGCGCAGCGCGCGCACCGGTACCGCCAGCACCGTCACGTCCCCGGCCGCCGCCTCGGGCGCGTCGGCGATCTCGTGCACGAACCCGCGCGCGCGAGCCCCCGCCAGCGCCGCCGGATCGACGTCCCAGCCCACCACGCGCGCGGCCGCGCCGGCCTCGAGGAGCGCCAGCGCGAGCGACCCGCCGATGTGGCCGCACCCGATGAGCCCCAGCCGGATCAGACGACCTCCGCGAACGCCGCCAGCGCGCGCGCGTTCTCCTCGGCGGTCCCGATCGAGACGCGCAGATGGCGGAGCAGCCCCGCGGGCCGCAGCGGCCGCACGATCACGCCCTTGCGCAGGAGCGCCTCGTAGACCGGCGCCGCGTCGCGCGCCACGTCGACGAGCACGAAGTTCGCCGCGCTGGGGAACACCCGGAGGCCCAGGCGCTCGAACCCGGCTCGCAGCTGCGCCATCCCCTCGGCGTTGACGCCCACCGACCGCTCGACGTGCGCCGCGTCGTCGAGCGCGGCCAGCGCCGCCTCCTGCGCCACCGACGGCACGTTGAACGGCAAGCGCACGCGATTCAGGTACGCCGCGATTTCCGGCGTGGTCACGCCGTAGCCGACGCGCATGCCCGCCAGCCCGTAGGCCTTGGAGAACGTGCGCAGCCAGGTCAGGTTCGGCCGCCGCGCGCGGAACGCTTCGGCCACGGGGTAGTCGGGGATCGCGCGCGCGTATTCGTAGTACGCCTCGTCGACGACGAGGAGGACGTGCTCCGGCAGCCCGTCGATGAGGCGGGCGAGCTCCGGCCGCGTCAAGTACGCGCCGGTCGGGTTGTTGGGGTTGGGCAGGAACGCGACCTTGGTCCGATCGGTGACCGCCCTGAGGAACGCGCCGACGTCGCAGCGGAGGTCGGGCCCGACCGCCGACTCGACGAACCGGACGCCCGCCGCCTCCGCCGACACGCGGTACATGAAGAACGCGTGGCGGTGCGTGAGCACCTCGTCCCCGTCGGGGCCGGGGCGGCAGAACGTGCGGATCATGAGATCGCAGAGCTCGTTCGACCCGGCGCCGAGGACGATCACCTCCGGCGACACGCCCAGGTGCTCGGCGAGCCGGCCCCGCAGGCGGAAGCCGCCCCCGTCGGGGTAGCGGTTGACCGCGGCCGCCGCAGCGCGCGCCGCCTCGAGCGCCCGCGGCGACGGGCCGAGCGGGTTTTCGTTCGAGGCGAGCTTCACCGCGCCGCGGATGCCGAGCTCGCGCTCGAGCTCCTCCACCGGCTTGCCGGGCATGTAGGGGTTGAGGTGCTCGATGTGCTCGGGGACCAGGGTCATATGCTCTCCGCCTTGGGGTAGGAGCCGAGCACCTTGAGCAGCGTGCACAGCTTCCCGAGCTCCGCGATCGCCTCCGCGACCGCCGGCTCCCGCTGGTGCCCGTCGACGTCGATGAAGAACACGTACTCCCACGGGCGCCGGCGCGACGGCCGGCTCTCGATCTTGGACATGCTCACGCCGCGCCGGGCGAACGGCTCGAGCGCGCGGTAGAGCGTGCCCGGCGCGTTGCCGAGCTCGCACAGGAGCGCGGTCTTGTCGCGGCCGGTCGGCTCGGCCTGGACGAGCCCGACGACGAGGAAGCGCGTCACGTTGTGGGCGAGGTCGGCGATGCTGCGGCGCGCGACCTGCAGATCGTAGAGCTTGGCGGCGAGCTCGGAGGCCACCGCCGCGCCGCGCGCGTCGTCGCGCGCGAGCCGGGCCGCCTCCGACGTCGACGCCGCCTCGACGAGCGACGCGCGCGGCAGGTTCGCGGCGAGCCAGGCCCGGCACTGCGCCAGCGCCTGCGGGTGGGAGTAGACGCGCTCGACCTGCGCCAGCTCGAGCCCGGGACGCACGAGCAGGCACTGCGACACCTCGAGGACGATCTCCGCCGAGATCTTGAGGTCCGACGCGAGGAACGTGTCGAGCGTGTGGTTGACCACGCCCTCGGTCGAGTTCTCGACCGGCACCACGCCGAAATCCGCCCCGCCGCGCGCGACCTCGTCGAACACCCCGGAGATGGTGCCGACGGGAATCGTGCGCGCCGACAGCCCGAACTGGCGCTTGACCGCCATGTGGGTGAAGGTCGCCTCGGGACCCAGGTACGCGACCCGCACGGTCTTTTCCAGGGACAGACAGGCGCTGAAGATCTCCTGGAACACCGGGCGGATGGCCTCGGCGGGGAACGGACCGGTGCTGGCCGCGGCCAGACGATCGACGATCTGGCGCTCGCGCGACGGCACGTAGAACGGCACCTGCATGCGCTCCTTGAGGTCGGCAACCTGCGCGACGAGGCGGGCCCGCTCGTTCAAGAGCTCGAGAATATTGTCGTCCACGCGGTCGATCGCCGCGCGGAGGCTGGCAAGGTCCATCGGGTGGACAATACTAGCAGGAGGGATTAGATCACGCTGTGTACATGAGACGATCGCTGGCCGTCGCGGGTGCGCTGGTTCTGCTGTTGCTGCCGGCGGTCGCGTTCGGCGCGCCCTCCGAGTTCGAGGAGCTGCGCAGCAAGGGCTGGCTGTGGGCGTACCTCGGCGTGTTCGCGGCGGGCGTGCTCACCTCGCTCACGCCGTGCGTCTACCCCATGATCGGCATCACCGTCGGCGTGTTCGGCGCGCGCGACGCCGGCTCGCGCCTGCGCGCGTTCGGGCTGGCGTCGATGTACGTCCTCGGCATGGTGGTGATGTTCTCGGCGCTGGGGATCGTGTTCTCGCTGTCGGGGCACCTGTCGGGCTCGGGGTTCCTGTTGTCGCGCCCGGAGGTCGTCATCCCCATCGTCATCCTCTATGTCGCGCTGGCCGCGTCGATGTTCGGCCTCTACGAGATCCGGCTGCCGGCGGGGCTGCAGGCGCGCCTGTCCGGGGTGGGCGGACGCGGCACGCTCGGCGCGTTCCTCATGGGGCTCGTCGGTGGGTTCGTGGCCGCGCCGTGCACCGGGCCCATCCTCGCCGGCATCCTCGCGTTCATCGCGACGACCAAGAGCATGGCGATCGGCGTGTCGCTGATGACGACGTACGCGCTGGGGATGGGCGTCCTGTTCCTCGTCATCGCCACGTTCGCGCTGACCCTGCCCAAGGGCGGGCCATGGATGATCCTGGTCGAGATCATCGCCGGGATCACGCTCCTGGTGGTCGCGTTCTACTTCCTCAGGCCGATCTGGCCGGCGCTGGCGCGCCTCAGCTCGCCGTCGTTCGCGTTCCTCGCCGGCGGCGTCGCCGCGGCCGCCGCGGGGCTCGCCCTGCTCATCGTCTACATGCGGCGGATGGCGAGCCCGCTCGCCGGCTGGCTGAAGGTGGGCGGAATCGTCCTCGCCACGGCGGGCGCCTCGGCGGCGGTGAACTGGACGCTCACGCCGCGCACGGCGCTCCCCTGGCGGCTCGACCGCGAGGCGGCGCTCAACGACGCCAAGTCGAGCGGCAAGCCGGCGCTCCTCGATTTTTCCGCCGAGTGGTGCAAGCCGTGCAAGGTGTTCGAGACCGACCTCTTCACCGACCCGGCGGTGCACGCGGAGATCGCGGACCGCTTCGTGGCCGTGAAGTTCGACGTCACCGCCGACGACGAGCGCGATCAGGCGGCGAAGGACGCGTGGAATGCGCCCAACCTGCCGACGGTGATCCTCCTCGGCTCCGACGGGATCGAGCGGCGACGGTTCAAGGAGATCCCTTCGCGCGACGAGTTCCTCGCCGCGGTGCGGGCGGTGAGATGATGCGCCGGGGCGTCGCCATCGTCGTCGTCTCCTGCCTCCTCGTCGTCGTCGGGGGCGGGGGCGGGAACGCGATGGCGTGGTCCCGCTGCCCCATGGACGGCGCCCCGGCCGCGAGCTGCTGCTGCCCCGACGAGCACGGCGCACGCCCTTGCGCCGCCGCGACCTTCTCCGGCCGATGCTGCGAGACCGGGGTGGCCCCGGTCGCCGCGACGGGCGAGACGCGCTCCCAGGCGCGCGTGCCCTCCGCGCCGGTCGCGGTCGCCTTCGGCGCGACGCGCGTCGCCGTGGCGACGCGCGTCCTCCGGCCGACGGTCCGCCGCGAGCGACCGCCGGAGCCGCCGACCCTCCTGGCCCAGAAGACCTCCCTCGTGGTGTGAGCCGCCCGCGCGTCGCGCGGTGACGGTCTCTCAACACGGAGGAGGAACATGGGAACGAAGCTCGTGGTGTCCCTGTGCCTGCTCGCGCCCGCGTGCTTCGCGGGGCGGCAGGTCGATGTCGAACCGCTGATCCGGCCGGTCGCGCCCGGGGAGCGCCCGTCGTCGACCGCGGAGCTCGCCGCGGACGACGCCGGCCTCGCCGCGGAGGCGCGGCTCGAGCCGATGCTGCGCCTCGCGCTGGCGCGCAACCCCGATCTGTCCGAATCGGCCGAAAGGGTGCGCGCGCGCGCCGCGGCGGTGCCGGCCGCGGGCCGCCTCCCCGACCTGGAGCTCAAGTACGAGCAGTGGGGCGTCCCGCTCGCCCGCCCGTGGGCGCTCGACCGCGCGGACACGCTCATGCTCGGCCTGCGCCAGACGTTCCCCGCGCCGGGGAGCCTGGCGGCGGAGTCGCGCGCGGCGGAGGAGGACGCCCGCGTGGAGGCCGCGCGCCTGGCGGCGCGGCGTCTCGACATCCCGCGCGAGGTGCGGCGCGCCTACTACGAGTACGTGCGCGCGCGGCAGGAACGCCGCATCCACCTCGAGCACGTCGACATCACCCGGCGGCTGATCGAGCTCACCCGCGCGGGTTTCCGCGCGGGCAAGGGCACGGAGGCCGACGTGCTCCGCCTGGGCGTCGAGTTGGCGCGCCTCCACCAGGACCTCGCGGAGGTGACCCGGCGCGAGCAGTCGTCGGCGGCGATGCTCAACGCGCTCATGGCGCGCCCGGCGGACGCGCCCCTCGGCCCGCCCGCGGAGCTCACGGTCCCGGAGGCTCCGCCCGGCCTGGCCGACGTGGAGAAGGCGGCCGACGCGAGCCGTCCCGAGATCTCCGCGGCCGAGCACGGGCTGCGGCGCGGCGAGGCCGAGCTCGACGCGGCCGAACGCACAGCCGCCTGGCCCAGCTTCACCGTCGGCGTGGACTACTGGCTGTTGCCCACCGCCGACGACAAGCACGCCTACGGCGCCATGCTGATGATCAACCTGCCGTGGCTCAACCCCGCGCACCGCGAGCGGGTGCGCGCGCGCGAGCACGAGGTGGCCGCGGAGCGGTGGGCGATCGCCGCCGCGCGCAACGCGGTGCGCTTCGACGTGCGCGACGCCTACGCCCGCTACGTCGCGGCGCGCGAGACGTTGCGCCTCATCGACGACGACCTCCTGCCCCAGGCGACGCGCAGCTTCGAGGCCGCCCAATCGACCTACGCCACCGGTCGGGTCGACGCGCTCGCCGTCGTGGACGCGCTGCGCTCGCTCCTCGAGGTGCGCCTCGACCGCGCGCGCTCGCTCGTCGATCTCGCCGCCAGCGCCGCCGACGTCGAGCGGGCGGCGGGTATGACGGAGAAAGGATCAGGACGATGACCGACACGCGACATCCTCACGACTCGCCCCCGCGGGGCGTCAAGGCCGCGGCGATCCTGCGCTGGCTGCTGGTCGCGGCGATGGCCGCGGCCGCGCTCGCCTCGGTGGCCTACTACTTCGGCTGGTTCGCCCGGTCGACGTCGGCGCCAGCGACCGCGGCGACGACCTACATCTGCCCGATGCATCCCAGCGTGAAGCAGGACCATCCCGGCGAGTGCCCGATCTGCAGCATGACGCTCGTGCCCTCGACGTCGACCCCCGCGCCCGCGACGAGCACGGTCCCGGGTCTGGCCCCGGTCGATCTCCCGCCCGAGCGCATCCAGGTCACCGGCATGCGCACCGCGCGCGTCGCGCGCGAGCGGCTGGGCGCGGAGATCCGCGCGGTCGGCGCGGTCGTGCCGAACGAGCGTGGGCTGGCCGAGATCCAGACGCGCGTCGCGGGGTGGATCCAGACGCTCGTCGTCAACCAGACGGGCGAACGGGTGGCGCGGGGACAGGTGGTGGCGACGCTCTACAGCCCCGATCTGCTCACGGCGCAGCAGGAGCTCCTGAACGCGCTGCGCTGGGATCAAGAGGGCGCGGGCGAGGCGCACGCCGCCACCCGCGGCCTCCCCGAGGACGCGCGCGCGCGCCTCGAGCTCCTCGGCATCGCGCCCAGGGACATCGACGACATCGAGCGCACGCGCAAGCCGGCGCGCGAGATCAAGCTGCGCTCGCCCGTCGCCGGCCACGTCATCCAGAAGAACGTGGTCGCCGGGGCGTACGTCCAGCCCGGCACGCCGCTCCTGTCCATCGCCGACCTGTCGACGGTGTGGGTGGTCGCCGACGTCTACGAGTACGAGGTGGCGCGCATCCGCCCCGGCCTCGCCGCCACGCTCGTCCTCGCCGCGTTCCCCGGCGAGCGGCTCCCCGGCAAGGTGACGTTCGTGTCCCCGACGGTGGACCCCGCCACGCGCACGCTCAAGGTGCGCGCCGAGCTGCCCAACCGCGACCTGCGCCTGCGCCCGGGGATGTACGGCGACGTCTACCTCGCGACCGACGACATCGACGCGCTGGTCGTGCCCCGGGAGGCGCTCGTCGACACCGGCGAGCTGCAGTACGTGTTCGTGGCCAGGGACGGCGGCCGGTTCGAGCCGCGGCGCGTCCGCGTGGGCGCGCGGGCCGCCGACAAGGTGCAGATCGTCGACGGCGTCGCCGAGGGGGAGCTCGTCGTCACCACCGCGAACTTCCTCCTCGATTCGGAGAGCCGCCTGCGCGCGGCGGTCCGGGGCGACGGCGCGACGCCGGCGCCGGCCTCGCGCTGCGACGCCCAGTTCGACGCCGCGAAGTACCCCGACAAGCTCGCCCAGTGCCGGTCGTGCGAGATCCAGCACCGCGGGATGGGACAGATGGAGGACGACTGCATCGCCGCCATCCCGAAACCGTGGAAATGACCATGGTCGCCCAGATCATCGAATACTGCGCCAAGAACCGCACCCTGGTGTTCCTCGGCGTCGGCTTCGCGCTCCTCGGCGCGATCGTGTCGATCCGCCGCATCCCGCTCGACGCGATCCCCGATCTGTCCGATCCCCAGGTCATCATCTTCACCGAGTGGATGGGGCGCAGCCCCACGCTCGTCGAGGACCAGGTCACCTACCCCATCGTGTCCGGGCTCATCGCCGCGCCCCACGTCGCCGACGTGCGCGGCGCGTCGATGTTCGGCATGTCGTTCATCTACGTCGTGTTCGAGGAGGGGACCGACCTCTACTGGGCGCGCAGCCGCGTGCTCGAGTACCTGGCGAGCATCCGCGGCCGGCTGCCCGAGGGCGTGAACCCGGTCATCGGCCCGGACGCGACCAGCATCGGCTGGGTGTTCCAGTACGTGCTCGAGGACAAGTCGGGCAAGCACGGCCTCGACGAGCTGCGCACGTTCCAGGACTTCACCCTGCGCTACGCCGTCGGCAGCGTGCCCGGCGTCGCCGAGGTCGCGTCGGTGGGCGGCTACGCCAAGCAGTACCAGGTGACCGTCGACCCCAACAAGCTGCGCGCCTACGGCGTCACGCTCGAGGACGTCCTCGCCAAGATCCGCGACTCCAACAACGACGTGGGCGGGCGGGTCCTCGAGCTGTCGGGGCGCGAGTACTACGTGCGCGGCCGCGGCTACGCGCAGGACCTGGGCGCGCTCGAGCGCGTCGCCGTCAAGGCGCACGGCCCCGCGGGCACGCCGGTGACGATCCGCGACGTGGGCAGCGTCCGCTTCGGCCCGGACATCCGCCGCGGCGCGATGGAGTGGAACGGCGAGGGCGAGGGCGTCGGGGCGATCGTCGTCATGCGCTACGGCGAGAACGCCCTCGACGTGATCGGGCGGGTCAAGGCCAAGCTGGCGGAGCTCGCGCCGTCCCTCCCCGAGGGCGTCGAGGTGAAGATCGCCTACGATCGCTCGGGAATCATCGAGCGATCGATCCGCACGCTCAAATCGGCGCTCCTCGAGGAGGCGATCACCGTCGCCGCGGTGATCATCCTGTTCCTCCTCCACCTGCGCAGCGCGCTCCTCCCCATCCTGACCCTGCCCATCGCCGTGGCCCTGGCGTTCATCCCCATGTACTTCCTCGACATCCCGTCGACGATCATGAGCCTGGGCGGAATCGCCATCGCCATCGGCGCCACCGTCGACGCCGAGATCGTCATGATCGAGGCGTCGCACAAGAAGCTCGAGCACGCGCCCCCCGGCGCCGACCGCCACCGCCTGCTGGCCGAGGCCGCGCGCGAGGTGACGCCGGCGATCTTCTTCTCCCTCATCATCATCGCCGTCGCGTTCCTGCCGATCTTCTCGCTCACCGGGCAGGCGGGGCGCCTGTTCAAGCCGCTCGCGTTCACCAAGACGTTCGTCATGCTTTCCGCGGCGCTCCTGTCGATCACCTTCGCCCCGGCGCTGCGCGACCTGCTCATCCGCGGCAGGATCCGCCCCGAGAGCCGCCACCCGGTGTCGCGCTTCCTCATCGCCGTCTACAGCCCGCTCGTGTACGTGGCGCTGCGGCGGCCCAAGACGACCGTCGCCATCGGCCTTTGCGCGATGGTGTCGGCGGTCCCGCTCGCGCTCACGCTCGGCCACGAGTTCATGCCCCCGCTCGACGAGGGGGACCTCCTCTACATGCCGATCACCTTCCCGGGGATCTCGATCGAGCAGGCCAAGACCGAGCTGCAGCGGCAGGACCGCATCCTCCACGGGTTCCCCGAGGTCGACTCCGTGTTCGGCAAGGTCGGCCGCGCCGAGAGCCCGACCGATCCCGCGCCGATCACCATGGTGGAGACCACGGTCCGCCTGCGGCCCAAGGCCGAGTGGCGCAAGAAGCGCGTCCCCCGGTGGTACTCGAGCTGGGCGCCGGGCTTCGTCAAGTCCGTCCTCGCCCCCGTGTGGCCGGAGGCGCGGACGATCTCCCGCGAGGAGCTCGTGGCCGAGATGAACCGGCACCTCCAGATCCCGGGGTGGACGAACGCCTGGACCATGCCCATCAAGACGCGCGTCGACATGCTGTCGACGGGCATCCGCACGCCGATCGGCGTGAAGATCTATGGCACCGATCTCGCCGAGATCGAGAAGGTGGGCACGACGCTCGAGCGCCTGCTGCCGCCCATCCGCGGCACGCGCAGCGTGATCCACGAGCGCAACCTGGGCGGCCTGTACCTCGACATCATCCCCGACCGCGACGCGATCGCCCGCTACGGCATGACCGTGGGGGACGTCGAGCGCACCATCGAGGCGGCCATCGGCGGCAACCCGATCGGGGTCACCATCGAGGGGCGGAACCGCTTCACTGTCAACGTCCGCTACCCCCAGGATCTGCGCGACGACGTGGATCGACTGAAGCGGGTGGTCGTGGGCGCGTCGGCGCCGCTGGGGCAGCTCGCCGACGTGCGCATCGTCGGCGGCCCGCCCATGCTGCGCGACGAGGGCGGCCTGCTCACCGGCTACGTGTACATCGACATCGATCCCGACGAGCGCGACATCGGCGGGTACGTCGACGAGGCCAAGCGGGTCGTCGCCGCGGCCGCCGCGAGCGGGGAGCTCAAGCTGCCGCCGGGGACGTTCCTCAAGTGGACCGGCCAGTACGAGCAGCTCGCCGAGATGAACGCGCGCATGAAGATCGCCGTCCCGGTGACGCTGATGATCGTCGTGGTGCTCCTCTACCTCCACTTCGGCAACCTCGCCGAGGTGCTGATCGTCCTCCTGTCGATCCCGTTCGCGCTGGTGGGGAGCGTGTGGATCCTGTGGCTCCTCGACTACCGGCTGTCTACGGCGGTGTGGGTGGGCATCATCGGCCTGGTGGGTCTGGCCGCGCAGACGGGCATCGTGA
>DATFWE010000168.1:0-9248 GCA_035259575.1 Haliangiales bacterium | reverse complement strand
GCGACGGCGTGGCCGCCGGCGGCGGCGTTGGCCGCGTCGACCGACTCACCCAGCTTCGGGAACGCGCAGTAGGTCGGAGTCTGGTCGCCGTTCGGCGCGACGAAGCACGGGCCCTCCGCGCGGCACGGCGGATCCGTCGGGTTGCCGAAGTTGGCGCGCGCCGACGGAACCGGGTTCGAGTAGAACGTCGTCCCCGTGTGCGTCGGGCACTGGCAGGCGGGGGCGCCGTCCGTCGCCGTGCCGCACAGCAGGCCGTCCGCGGAGCAGCTGCGCTGCCGCTTCCAGATCTTGCACTCGGAGAACAGATCGATCGTGCACACGAGCACGACGTCGTTGTTGTTGACGTCGGTGCCGCAGTGGAGCTGGCCGCCCAGCGGGCACGGGTGGTTCTCGGCGAAGATGCCGTCGGGCTGCTTGCACTGGCAGCCGACGCCGGCGACGCACTCCTTGAACGTGCCGCACACCTCGGTCTGCGCCACGAAGAGGCACATCTTGCTGCTGGTGTCGTTCTGGCAGGTCAGCACCGTCGTCTTGTCGGTGGTGCACTGCAGCGTCGGTCCGCCCTGGCTGCACTGCCCCGCCGCGGCCGGATCGCACGAGCACAGCGCGCCTAGGTCGGCGGCCACGGTGTTCGGCGTGCACTTCTGGTGCGCCGGGCACGCGCCCGGCGTGAACATGTAGCAGTTGGTCGCGATGTTGGGGCCGGTGACGTGCGTGCACGTGCCGGCGACCCCCGCCGCGTTGCAGGCAACGCCCGCCTGGTTCTGGCACTCCGGCGCGTTGCCGCCGGGCACCGGGCACGTGGGCGGCCCGTCGATGGGCGGCGGCGCGTCGATGGCGGGAGGACGTGCGTCGGGCATAACCGGAACCCCGTCGGCCTGGCGCACGTCGGCGACGAACACGTCCACCGGGCGCGCGTCGATCGGCGGCGGCGGCATGTCGATCATCGGCCTGGCGTCGATCGTCGGCGGCGCATCGACGTTGGTCGTTACGTTGTCGCCACATGCCGCGAGCGCTGCAGTGGACACGACGAGCACAAAGAGCCTATGACGCATCTTTAGTCCCACTCCCTCTGCCGCGTTGCCTGACCAAGTTCATCGCGGCGGTAAACATTAATCCTCGTGACACAAAAAACGTCAAGCCAAATAGCAATTCTGGCGTTCGTCCTGGTACCATCCCCCCATGCCTCGGAAGCTCAGCCGAGAGGAGCGACTCCAGCTGATGAAGTTCGTGTGCTCGTTCGTCTGGGCCGACCTCCGAGTGCACGAGAAGGAACGGGCCTTCGTCCGGGCGCTCGTCAAGCGCTTGGCCCTCGACGGCGACGAGGCCAAGCGCGTCGAGGGCTGGCTGAAATTACCGCCAAAGGCCCATGAAGTCGACCCCAATCTGGTGCCGCCCCAGCATCGGAAGCTCTTTCTCCAGTACGCGCGCGAGGCGATCCTCGCCGACGGAGAAATCCATCCGGAAGAGCGCATCAACCTCGCCCTCCTCGAAGAGCTCCTCGCCTGACCGACGCCCCTGGATGCGATCCCCGTCGCATGGAACGACCGTCCTCCGTGCGACCGATCACGGTCGAGAGCTGTCCCCGGCACGTTGAGGTTTGTGTCTCGGGCCGTCCGGAGCGTTCAGGCGATCGGTGATATGCTCCGGGGGTGATCGAGAGCCCGTCGGACCTGATCGAAGCCATCGCCGGCGACGGTCGCCTGCGCGGCTACGATCTGCGATCGTCAGGTCCCGGGTACGTAGAGGTCGGCTTCGTCACCGGCAGTACGGTATTCACGTGGCCGCCGGTCTGGCGCGACCGCGGCAAGATCGAGGCGCACCTGCGCCGAGCGCGCGCCGGGTATGCGCCCGTGGTGCTCGTCGGGAGCGACGCGGACTTCCGCGACGCGCGCGCCGACGCCCTCCTCGAGGACGGCGAGGTCTCGGCCATCTGCGCCCCCATCGGGATCGAGCGCCTCGTCATCCACCTCCACAACCTGTGGGAGCTCTGCCGCCTGCGACGGACGGCCGCCGACGGCGAGATGCTCTCGGACCGATACCAGTCGGAGATCGACGAGATCAACGCGATCGGCCGCGCCCTGTCGTCGCAGCGCAACATCGACAAGCTGCTCGCGTTGATACTGGAAAAATGCCGATATGTTACAAATGCCGACGCGGGATCGGTCTACGTCGTCGAGGGGGAGGACGAAGACGTATCGAAGCGCACGCTTCGTTTCAAAGTCTCGCAGAATGACAGCGCCCAGCTCGACTTCTCGGAGCTCGCGCTGCCGGTCGATCCCAGCTCGATCGTCGGCCGCTGCGTCATCTCGCGCGAGGTCATCAACATCCCGGACTCGTACAAGCTCGCCCCGCCGGGAACGGGCAACAACCCCTGGGGTTTCCGTCACAATCGCGCCTTCGACGAAAAGACGCGCTACCAGACGCGCTCCATCCTGGCCGTCCCGATGATCGACGCGGGCGGCCAGGTCATCGGCGTCGTGCAGCTCATCAACCGCAAGCGGCGCATCGAGCACCGGCTGGACAGCCCGGAGGATTTCGAGAGCCGCGTGGTTCCGTTCGACCCGAGGTCCCAGAGGCTCGCCGAGACCCTCGCGTCCCAGGCGGGCATCTCCCTCGAGAACACGTTGCTTTACGAAGACATCCGCCAGCTGTTCGAGGGCTTCGTCACCGCCGCGGTGACCGCCATCGAGCAGCGCGACCCGACGACGTCCGGCCACTCCCAGCGCGTCGCCGACCTCACCGTGAAGCTGGCGCAAGTGACCGAGCGCGAGACGACCGGGCCCTACGCGGGCTACCGCGCCAGCTACGAGGAGCTCAAACAGATCGAATATGCCGCGCTCCTCCACGATTTCGGCAAGGTCGGCGTGCGCGAGCACGTGCTCGTCAAGGCCAAGAAGCTGTACGAAAGCGACCGCGAGATGGTGCTCCAGCGGTTCGACTACATCCGCCGCGATCTCGAGGCAGAAGGTGAACGCCTGAAGGTGGACGCCTTGCTCAGGCTGCCTCGCGACCAGGCGCTCCGCGAGCTCGAGCGGCTGGACCGCGCCTACGGCGGACGCATGCGCGAGCTCGACGCCTTCCTCGAGTTCGTCCTGGCGGCGAACGAGCCGAGCCTGCTCGGGGAGGAGGGGGTCGTCAGGATCGGGGACATCGCCCATCGGACGTACAAGGACCCGCGCGGCCTCGAGCTTCCCTACCTCCGCGCCGGCGAGGTGGAGAAGCTGCAGATCCGCCGGGGATCGCTCACCGCGCCGGAACGCCTGCAGATCGAGAGCCACGTCACGCACACCTACAATTTCCTCCGGCAGATCCCCTGGGGGAGGGCGTTCCGGAGCGTGCCCGAGTATGCCGGCTCGCATCACGAGAAGCTGGACGGGACGGGCTACCCGCGCGGCCTGCCCGCCGAGGCGATCGCCCCCCCGACGCGGATGATGACGATCTCGGACATCTACGACGCGCTGACCGCCAAGGACCGGCCGTACAAGCCCGCGGTGCCGCCGCCGAGGGCGCTCGACATCCTCACCGACGAGGTCAAGCGCGGCAAGCTCGACCCCGAGCTGTTCCGCATCTTCCTCGAGGCCAAGGTCTGGCACGTCACGCTCCCGCGCTGATGCCGGTGACCTTCGCCATCCGCGGGCGAGCCCGCGGCGCGCTCGCCCCGTCCGTGCAGCGGCGCCTGCGCCGGCGCGGCGCGCGCATGGCGGCGGCGGCCGCGCTCGCCGAAGGAACGCCGGCGTTCGACGTGGGGCTCGTCCTCACCGACGACGACGAGATCCACGCGCTCAACCGCGCCTGGCGAAAAAAGGACCGGCCGACGGACGTCCTGGCGTTCGCCATGCGCGAGGGCGAGGGCGGGGCCCTTCACCCCGGCGCGCTCGGCGACGTCGTCATCTCGGTGGAGACGGCGGCGCGGCAGAAGCGCCGCCGACGCCTGGAGGACGAGATCTTCTTCTTGTGGTCGCACGGTCTGTGCCACCTGCTCGGCTACGACCACCGGACCGACGCCGAGGAGGCGGAAATGAACGCGCGCATGGCGACGCTCCGCGCGGAAGGGGCTCGCCGCGGCCGGGTCCGCCCGGCATAATCCGCGCATGCGACCGCGAGTGGAGGCGAGCCCCCGCGCGACCCTGGAGCGAGGCGCAGCCGAGCGACCTGGAGCGGCGAGCCGGAACGAGCGGTCGCGATGACGACGTCGATCGTCCCGGCCATCATCGTCCACGGCGGCGCAGGCGGCGTCGTCGTCGGCCACGAGGCCAACGCGCTCGCCGCGTGCGCGCGCGCCGCCGCGGCGGGCCTCGACGTCCTTCAGGCCGGCGGCCCCGCGCTCGACGCGGTGCAGGCGGCCGTCCGCGTCCTCGAGGACGAGCCCGAGTTCAATGCCGGCGTCGGCTCCGCGCTGACCCGCGACGGCACCGTCGAGCTCGACGCGGCGATCATGGACGGGGCGACGCGCCGGGCAGGCGCCGTGGCCGCGGTCCCCAACCTCCGCCAGCCGATCGACCTGGCCCGCCTCGTCCTCGACGACGGCGAGCACATCCTTTTGTGCGGCGACGGGGCGTGGGCGTTCGCGCGCGAGCGCGGCATCGCCCCGGTCGCGCCCGAGGCGCTCGTCACCGAGCGGGCGCGGCAGCGTCTGCGCGACCGCCACAAGGAGCGCGGGGGCGGCACGGTCGGCGCCTGCGCCGTCGACGCGGCGGGCCGCTGCGCGGCCGCGACATCGACCGGGGGCATGACCGGCAAGCGCCCGGGGCGCATCGGCGACACCCCCCTCCCCGGCTGCGGCACGTACGCCGACGAGGCGGGCGCGTGCTCGGCCACGGGCAGCGGCGAATACATCATCCGCGCCACGCTCGGCCGGTTTGTCGTCGACCGGCTGCGCGGCGACCTGCCGGCGCACGACGCGGCGGTGTCCGCGGTATGGGAGCTCGCCAGCATCGGCGGCGACGGCGGCGTCATCTGCGTCGACCGCCGCGGCCGCATCGGGCACGCGCGCAACACGCCGGCGATGCCGGTCGCGTGGGCGACGCTGGCCGAGCCGAAGCCGAAGGCGGAGCTGTGAGACCGGCGCGGCGATGCGCCGCGCCGGAACAGAGAATTCGAACAGAGAATTCGAATTCGAATGGAAGAGAGGACCTTCGGGCGTCTTCTCGGGCATTCTCTGTTCTCTGTTCCCATTCTCTGTTCTCTGTTCGTAAGCGCCTCGACCGCCGAGCGTTCCACTAGGCGTGAAAGCCGCAGCGCTCGCGCTCCTCCTCGGTGCGTGCGCCGGGGGCGGCATGATGCAGTCCGCCCGCGTCCCGGCGCCGCTCGACCAGTCCCTGTTCGCCCGCGATCCCACCGGAAGCCTCGACGAAGACAAGCTCCAGGCCATCCTCGCCGCGCCCATCGAGCTCGAACTTCCGGCGCGCGTGGGGATCCTGCCCGTCGTGGCCGCGCGCGACTGGCGCGGCCCCAGCCCCGACTACGAGGTGCCGCCGGGCGCGGCGCCGCTCGCATCGAACCTCCGCGGCGACGGGCCGTTCACCCTGGTGACCGAGATGGTGCCCATCCCCTCGGGCGCGCTGGGCATGGAGGCGCTGCGCGAGATCGCCGCGCGCTACGCGCTGCGTTACGTCGTCCTGTATCGCGAGGATCTCAAGAAGACCAGCCGCGCGAACGGCCTGGCGGCGCTCTACGTGACGGGGGTCGGCGCGCTGTTCCTGCCCGGCCAGACGCTGGTCGTGCGCGGCCACATCGAGGCGTCCGTGTTCGACGTGAAGACCGGGCTCCTCCTGTTCACCGTGCGGCGCGCCCTCGAGGCCGAGCGGCAGACCAACGTGTGGTACCCCGACGACAAGCTCGACGCGCTGGCCGCCGAGGTCGTGCGCCGGTTCGCCCCCGAGCTCGCCGGCGACGTGCGCGCCGACGTGGCGCGCTTCGCCGAGGCGGCCAAGGTGGAGCGCGCGCGACGGGTCGCGGCCGTTCCACCGTGATATAGGTACGAGGTGTTCTCGTCGTGGCTGCTGGTGTGGGCGCTCGCCCAGGGGGACGTCGTCACCGTCGCCGCCGTCGGCGACGTGATGCTCGGCTCGGCCTACCCCGAGGGGAGCCCGCTGCCGCCCGACGACGGCGCCCACCTCCTCGACGAGGTCGCGCCGATCCTCGGCGCCGCCGACATCGCATTCGGCAACCTCGAGGGGCCGCTCGCCGACGAGGGCACATCGACGAAGTGCGGCAAGGCCCGGAGGGGGGGCCCCAACGGGCTCCGCCCAGTGGGGGGGCGGCGAGGGCACGCAGCCGCCCGGTCGACGACCGCCCACTGCTACGCCTTCCGCGTCCCCACCCGCTACGGGCGCTACCTCCAGGCGGCCGGCTTCGACGTGATGTCGCTGGCGAACAACCACGCGCTCGACGTCGGCGAGGCCGGGCGCCAGTCGACGATGCGCGTCCTCGACGAGCTCGGCATCCGCCACTCCGGCGCGCCCGGCGACGTGGCGCACCTCGACGTCCGCGGCCGGCGCGTCGGCGTCATCGCCTTCGCCACCTACCCCCACTCGCACAACCTCAACAACGTGGAGGAAGCGCGCGCGCTCATCCGCGGCGAGGTCGCCCGCAACGACCTCGTCATCGTCTCGTTCCACGGCGGGGCGGAGGGGGCGACGCGCGTCCACGTCCCCGAGGGCGCGGAGATGTTCCTCGACGAGAACCGCGGCGACCTGCGCACGTTCGCCCACGCGGCGATCGACGAGGGCGCCGCGCTCGTCCTCGGCCACGGCCCCCACGTGGTCCGCGGCCTCGAGGTCTACAAGGGGCGGCTCGTCGCCTATTCCCTGGGCAACTTCGCCACCTGGGGGGCGATGAACCTCGCCGGCCCGACCGGGCTCTCCCTCATCCTGGAGGTGAAGCTCGCCGGCGACGGCACGTTCGTCGAGGGGCGCATCCACCCGGCGCGCCAGGACTTCCCGGGCGGGCCGCACCTCGATCCGACCGGCGCGGTCATCGCCGAGGCCCGCCGCCTGTCGCAGGAGGACTTCGGCGCGGCCGCGCCGATCATCGCCGACGACGGGGCGCTGTGCCCTACTCCGGCTTCCGCTCCGGCTCCGGCGCCGGCTCCGGGTTCGACCGCGGCGACGACCTGTGGTGCGCCCGGCCCTTCGTCTCGTACGCCTTGATGATCTCCTGCACCAGCGGGTGGCGCACGACGTCGATCTCGGTGAAGTAGCAGAAGCGGATCCCGTCCACGCTGTGGAGGAGCTCGCGCGCCTCGTTCAGGCCGCTGCGCGCCCCCACCGGCAGATCGATCTGGGTGACGTCCCCGGTGATCACCGCCTTCGAGCCGAACCCGAGGCGCGTGAGGAACATCTTCATCTGCTCGCTCGTCGTGTTCTGCGCCTCGTCGAGGATCACGAACGAATCGTTGAGCGTGCGCCCGCGCATGAACGCGAGCGGCGCCACCTCGATGATGCCGGAGTCGATGAGCTTGTGGGCGCGCTCGAGGTCCATCATGTCGTGGAGCGCGTCGAACAGCGGCCGCAGGTAGGGGTCGACCTTCTCCTCCATGGAGCCGGGGAGGAACCCCAGCTTCTCCCCGGCCTCGACCGCGGGGCGGGTCAAGACGACCCGCTTCACGTGCTTGTCCATGAGGAAGCGCACCGCCAGGGCCATGGCTAGGTACGTCTTGCCGGTGCCGGCCGGGCCGATGCCGAAAACGACGTCGTTGCGGCGGATCGAGTCCACGTAGCGCTTCTGCGCCAGCCCCTTGGGGGTGATCGGCCGCGACCGCCCGCCGATGAGCACGGTGTCGCTGAAGATGTCCTTCAGGATGGCGGTGCGGTCGGCGCGCAGGACGCGGGCGGCGCGCACGACCTCCTCCCCCGACAGCGGCGCGCCGCGCTTGGCCATGGCGTAGAGCTGCCCGAGCAGGTCGCGCGCGAGCTGCACCTGATCGGAGTCGCCGGTGAGCGTCAGCTCGCCGCCGCGGGCGTGGACGGCGGCCCCGGTCTCCTTCTCGATGAGCTTGAGGTTGGCGCTGGATGCGCCGAGCAGCGCCTGCGTGGCGGCGGGATCGTCGAGCTCGAGGTGGCTCTTCTGCAACCCCCCCAACGTAGCATATCCTCCGCCGCGTGAGACCCGGAGAATCCCTCGCCGACCTAGTCGCCGTGATGCGCCACCTCCTCGCCCCCGGCGGCTGCCCGTGGGACCGCGAGCAGACGCTGGACACGCTGAAGTCGTACCTCCTCGAGGAGACCTACGAGGTGCTGGAGGCGATCGAGCACGGCACTCCCGCCGACCATTGCGAGGAGCTCGGCGACCTGCTCATGCAGATCGCCTTTCAGGCGGAGCTGCGCGCCGCCGAGGGCGCGTTCACCATCGACGACGTGGCGAAGGGGATCGCCGACAAGCTCATCCGCCGCCACCCGCACGTCTTCGGCGACGCCAAGCTCGACACCGCGGGACAGGTGCTCGATCAATGGGCGAAGCTCAAGGAGAAGGAGAAGCCGCGCCGCACCCTCGACGGCGTGCCGCGCTCGCTGCCGGCGCTGCTCCGCGCGCTGCGCGTGTCGGAGCGCGCCGCCCAGGTCGGCTTCGACTGGCCCGACGTCGCCGGCGCCCGCGCCAAGGTCGACGAGGAGCTGCGCGAGATCGACGCCGCGCGCGACGTGGGCGCCCACGACGCGCTGGAGCACGAGGTGGGCGATCTGCTGTTCGCGGCGGTCAGCCTGGCGCGCAAGCTCGGCGTCGATCCGGAGACCGCGCTGCGCAAGACCGTCGATCGATTCCAGGGACGCTTCGAATTCATCGAGGATCGACTGGCCGAGCGCGGCAAGAAGCCGCGCGACTCCGACCTGGCCGAGATGGACGCGCTGTGGGACGTGGCCAAACGTGACAGCCGCGTGACCGAAAAATAGGCAAAGCGCGCCAACGCACGCAAGACAGGCATCTATGCCGATCGGCCACAGCCTTGCTCACAAGTTATCCACAGACCTTGTGGATTGTGTCAGCGGCGGAAATCCACAGGCCAAAAGTTTGGCCGGCCAAAATGGACACTGAATTCATGGCGTTCGACGGTGAAGGCGGGTTCCTGGGCCGCCGAGCTGGACCAAGACCGACTTTGGGCCCGTTGGGCACTTCACAGGGTGGGGTTTGCCTTGACACGTTCCGAGGGGCGGTGTAGGAAATCGAGCCCTATTCAAGAGGTAATCGTGGCCAACGTTCCTTCCGCAGAGAAACGCAATCGCCAGCGGCTCCGCCGCCGCCAGCGGAAT
>DATFWE010000167.1:0-13679 GCA_035259575.1 Haliangiales bacterium | reverse complement strand
CAAGGACGTGCGGACCGAGATCATCCGCCCCGCCGAGCCCACGCTCGACGGCGTGCAGGTGCTGGGGCTCCTGCGCCTGCGCCTCGAGGGGGCGGAGCTCCCCGAGGGCGTGCGCTGGCTCGAGGCGGAGGCGCGCGGGGCGCCGGCGACGACCGAGCAGCTGCGCCTGTGGGCGGCGAAGCCGCGGTGCGACGTGCGCGCGGCCGGGCGGGCGCTGGCGCGGGTGCGCGCGGCGTTCGGCGACGACGCGGTGGTGACGGCGCGCCTGCGCGACGGCCACCTGCCCGAGGCGCGCTTCGCCTGGGAGCCGCTGGGGCGGCTGTCCTTGCCCAGCCCGCGCCCCGCCGGCACGCGCCCGCTGGTGCGCCGCATCGTCGACAGGCCCGCCCCGCTGCCGCCGCGCCCGCCCAACGAGCCCGACGGGTGGCTCCTGCGCGGCGTCGAGCACGGTTCGGTCTCGCGCCTGGTCGGGCCGTATCTCCTCTCGGGCGGGTGGTGGCGGCTCGAGGTGTCGCGCGACTACTACTTCGCCGAGATGCGCGGCGGCGAGATCTTCTGGATCTACTACGACCGCCGGCGGCGGCGCTGGTTCCTGCAGGGAGAGGTGGCGTGACCGCGCTGTGGGTGAAGTCGAACTTCTCGTTCCTCGAGGGGGCGAGCCACCCCGACGAGCTGGTGGAGGAGGCGCAGCGGCTGGGGATCCGCTCGCTGGCGCTCACCGACCGCGACGGCGTGTACGGGATCGTGCGCGCGCACGAGAAGGCGAAGGAGCTCGGGGTGCACCTCGTCGTCGGCGCGCAGGTGACGGTGGGCGCGGGGATGGTGGTGTTGCTCGCGATGGACCGCGCCGGCTACGCGAACCTGTGCCGATTGCTGACGCTGGGGCGGCGCCGGTCGCCCAAGGGGGAGTCGAGCGTCACCGTCGACGAGGTGTGCGCGCACGCGGCGGGGATGGCGGCGCTGTGGCGGGACGATCTCGATCCGGCACAGTTGCGGGAGGCGTTCGGCGATCGGATCTACGCGCTGGTCGCGCGCCACCGCCGGGCCGAGGAGGGGGAGGCCGAGGCGCACATGCGCGAGCGGGCGGCGCGGTTCGGCCTGCCGGTCGTCGCGGCGAACGAGGTCCTCTACCACACGCCGGCGCGGCGGCCGCTGCAGGATGTGCTGACGTGCATCCGCCACGGCGTGACGCTCCACGAGGCCGGGCTGCGGCTCCGTCCCAACGCCGAGCACGCGCTGCTCACGCCGCACGCGTTCGGCCTGCTGTTCCACGACGATCCGGGCGCGGTGGCGCGCGCCGACGAGGTCGCGGCGCGGTGCACGTTCTCGCTGGGCGAGCTGCGCTACCGCTACCCGCTGGAGAAGCTCCCCGACGGGACGTCCGCGTCGGAATGGCTGCGCCGGCTCACGTTCGAGGGCGCGCGCCGGCGCTACGGCACCATCCCCGACGACGTGGCGGCGCAACTCGACAAGGAGCTCGTCCTCATCGACGAGCTCGACTACGGCGGCTATTTCCTGACGATGTGGGAGATCGTCGAGTTCTGCCGGCGGAGCGGGATCCTGTGCCAGGGACGGGGCTCGGCGGCCAATTCGGCGGTGTGCTACTGCCTGGGCGTCACCGCGGTCGATCCGGTGCGGATGGGGCTTCTGTTCGAGCGGTTCCTGTCGCGCGAGCGCGCCGAGCCGCCGGACATCGACCTCGACATCGAGCACGAGCGGCGCGAGGAGGTCATCCAGCACGTCTACGCCAAGTACGGGCGCGAGCACGCGGCGATGGTGGCCAACGTCATCAGCTACCGCGCGCGCTCGGCGATCCGCGAGGTGGGGAAGGCGCTGGGCGTGTCGGAGACCGATCTCGATCGGCTGGCCAAGCTGATGCTCCACTACGACGGGCTCGACGAGGGGGCGATGGCACACGTGGGGCTGTCCGACGCCGGCGGGCACCTCTTGCGGCTGGCGAACGAGATCATCGGGTTTCCGCGGCATCTGTCGATCCACCCCGGCGGGTTCCTGCTCGGGCACGAGCCGGTGTCGACGCTGGTGCCGATCGAGAACGCGACGATGGAGGACCGGACGGTCATCCAGTGGGACAAGAACGACGTCGAGGCGCTGGGGCTGTTCAAGGTGGACCTCTTGGGGCTCGGCGCGTTGACGCATCTGCATCGCTGCTTCGACATGCTGGCGCGGCGCGGCGTCGAGCTGTCGATGGACACGATCCCGGCGGAGGACCCGGCGACGTTCGCGGCGATCCAGCGCGCCGACACCGTGGGGGTGTTCCAGATCGAGAGCCGCGCGCAGATGTCGATGCTGCCGCGGCTCAAGCCGCGGACGTACTACGACCTGGTGATCGAGGTGTCGATCGTCAGGCCGGGGCCGATCACCGGCGGGATGGTGCACCCGTACCTGCGGCGGCGGAACGGCGAGGAGCCGGTCGAGTACCCGCACCCCAGCCTGGAGCCGGTGCTGAAGAAGACGCTGGGGGTGCCGCTGTTCCAGGAGCAGGTGATGCGGCTGGCGGTGGTGGCGGCGGACTACACGCCGGGGGAGGCGGACCAGCTGCGCCGCGACATGGCGGCGTGGCGGCGCACCGGACGCATCGAGAAGCACCGCGAGCGGCTGATCACGCGCATGCGGCAGAAGGGGATCTCGGAGGAGTTCGCCGAGCGGGTGTACAAGCAGATCTGCGGGTTCGGCGAGTACGGATTTCCTGAGAGCCACGCGGCGAGCTTCGCGCTCGTGAGCTACGCCGGCGCATGGCTGAAGGAGCACTACCCGGCGGAGTTCTGCTGCGGGCTCTTGAACGCCCAGCCGATGGGGTTCTACCTGCCGTCGACGATCGTGGAGGACGCGAAGCGCCACGGCGTCACCGTCCTGCCCATCGACGCGGCCGTGAGCGAGTGGGACTGCACGCTGGAGGGGGGCGCGGTGCGCATGGGCATGCGCTACGTGAAGGGTCTGCCCGAGGCGACGGCGAAGAAGGTCATCGCGGCGCGGCCGTTCGGGTCGATCGAGGACCTGATGCGCCGGACCGGTCTCGACGAGCGGGCGATCTCGGGGCTGGCGGAGGCGGGGGCGCTGGGCGGGGGGCCCCGTCCATTGAACCGTCGCGGGGCGCTGTGGGAGGCCAAGGGGCTGGCGCGCGTGCGACCGGCGCCGCTGGCGGTGGACGGGGAGGAGCGGCCGGCGTTCCGCGACCTGACGTGGTTCGAGACGATCGCGTGGGACTACCGGCGGGCGAGCCACTCGACGCACGGGCATCCGCTGGCGCCGTTGCGGGGGGAGCTCCGGGCGCGCGGCCTCCCCGACGCGCGGACGCTCAACGCGCAGCCCCACGGGCGGCGGGTGCGCTACGCCGGGCTCGTGATTTGCCGCCAGCGCCCCGGCACCGCCGCCGGGGTGACGTTCATGACGCTCGAGGACGAGACCGGCTTCGTGAACGTGGTCGTATGGAAGCAGGTGTTCGACCGGTTCGCGGTGACGGCCAAGACGGAGACGTTCCTCGGCGTGACCGGCAAGCTGCAGGCCCAGGACGGCGTGGTACACCTCGTCGCCGACGAGCTGTGGTCGCCCCGCCTCCCCCGGCGACCCGAGGGGGCGGGGAGTCGGGACTTTCACTGAGTTACCACTTGCACGGATACCGTTTATGTATTATCTTGGGCCATGATCGAGTCCTTCGGGGACCCAGCAACCGAGGACTTGTTCCATGGAGTGAACAGTGCCCGCGCGCGTCGTTTTCCCAAGACCATCGTCGCCGCCGCCCTGCGCAAGCTGGACATGCTGAACGCGGCTGCCGATCTGCAAGATCTCCGGGTACCCCCGGGAAACCGGCTGGAGGCCCTCGCGGGCGATCTTGCGGGGAAGCACTCCATCCGGGTGAACGAGCAGTGGCGCATCGTGTTTCGCTGGGCGAATGGAGCGCACGAAGTCTCGTTGACGGACTATCACTGAGGAGCACGAAACATGATCCCGAAGCACCGCACCCCGACCCACCCCGGCGAGATTCTTCTCAAGGAGTTTCTTGAGCCCCTGGGGATCTCGCAGCTCCGTCTGGCCGAGCACATGGAGATTCCCGTGCAGCGGGTGAACGAGCTTGTGAACGGAAAGCGCGGCATCACCCCGGACACCGCGTGGAAGCTCGCGGGCGCGCTCGGAACGACCGCGGAGTTCTGGATGAATCTTCAATCCGCGTATGACCTGGGTCAGGAGAGGCCGGACAAACGGCCGGGATTGGTGGATCCGGCGTGGGAGCTCAAGCAGAGATTCCAGGACGTCATCGAGGCAGCTCAGGCTGCACTGCCGCCGGGGCCGGGGCACAGTTTGCCTCTTGGAATGCACCTCATGACTGAGGCTCGCCCAGACGAGTTGCGTTTCTCGATGAGTGGAACCGCGTGGTGCGCGGCGCGTTACGACGAAGCTCCCGCTGGTATCGCGAAGCAGCTCGCTCTTGAGCTCGAACGCCTTGGTGCGCGTAAGGCCCTCAAGGAGACGGCGGTGAGGGACGCGTTCAAGGCTTTGCGCGCAGTACGCGTCGCGCCACCGCAACTCAACACGGTCGAAGATCTGATTCAGCGCGCGGGCGGCGTGCGGAACGTGCGAATCTGGAAGCAACCTGCGATCGGCCTATCCCATGACCCGCGTGCCGCAGAAGAGATGTCGCGATTACGCGCCAAGAACCCATGGGCGGGCGGATATGGCGGGTTCACGACGGCTCTCACCTCAGCGCAGTATGAGGAGCTCCGTCGGCGCGGGGCAGTGGAGGAAGAACCCCACATCTAGCGAGCCGAAGGGCGAGGACGGCCAGGTCGTGGTCCCGGCAAAGCCCGAGGCCTGCGATGCGCAGAAGTCCTTCGGCGCGCACCAGCTGAGCTTCTAGAGCAGAGACAGCTGCGTCGCCCGCGGCGCGCGCGGCGCCGAGCGCGTGTCGGCGAACAGCTCCGGCGGGGCGCCGCGCAGGAACGGGCACGGCTCGACGTCGACGGTGCGGCCGAAAAGCGTCCGCCGCCGCGCCGACGTGAGGATCAGGCGCGACCGCGCGCGCGTCATCCCCACATAGAGGAGCCGCCGCTCCTCCTCGCGGTCGAGCCGCTCCATCCCGGGGAAGCGGAGCGGCAGGAGGCCGTCCTCGCAGCCGGCGACGAACACGAGCGGGAACTCCAGCCCCTTGGCGGCGTGCAGCGTGCACAGCGTCACCTTCTGCGGCGCGCGCGCGACGTCGGCCTCGCCGAGGAGCGCCAGCTCGTCGCGGAACGCCGCCGCGCCCGCGCCGAGCGGCACCGCCAGCTCGGCCAGGAGCTCCATCGCCCGCCGCGCGTCGGCGCCGTCGGCGCGCCGGTAGGGGATGCCCGCCTCGTCGAGGCCCGCCGCCAGCGCGTCGGCCTGCGCGTTCGTGCGGTAGAGCACCGCCACGTCGTGGAACGCGAGACCCTCGTGCCCCTCGGCGCGCCCGGCGTCGATCGAGTACAGGCTCGTCCCGCCGACCGCGCGCTCGATCTCCGCCGCGATCCACGCCGCCTCGTCGCGCTCGTTCGCCGCCAGGTGGCGCTCGACCGGCGGCGACGGCGTTGCGACGGGCCGCAGCGGCCGCGCCGCCCGCCCGGGGCTGCGCTCGATCAGCCACGTCGCCGCCCGCGTCACCGCCGCCGGGCAGCGATAGCTCTGCGCCAGCGCCACCGTCGCCGCGCCGGCGTGCTCGCCGGCGAAGGCATGGAAATGGCGCGGCTCGGCGCCGCGGAAGCCGTAGATGGCCTGGTCGGGATCCCCGACGGCGCACAGGTTCGGCGACGCGAGCAGCCCGACCAGCCGGACCTGCGCCGCGTTCACGTCCTGATACTCGTCGACGAACAGCCAGCGCGTCCGTTCCTGCGCCCATGCCAGCGCGGCGCCGCTCGTCTCGAGCAGGCGCACCGCGCGCGCGACCAGATCGTCGAAGTCGATCGCGCCCGCCGCGGCGAGCGCCGCCTCGTAGCCCTCCGGCGCGGCGAGGAGATGCGCCTTCGCCCACGACGCCTCCGCGAGCGCGGCGGCCGGCGCGAGCGCCCGTCGCGCCTCCTCGTCGAGGACGATGAACTCCGGCGAGAGGCCCGCCTCGACGGGGAACGCGCGCAGGAGCGACAGGCCGAACGCGTGGAACGTCGTCGCCCCCACCTGCGCCCCGGCCGCGCCGAGGCGCTCGGCGAGCTCCGCCGCCGCCTTGCGGGTGAACGTGATCGCCGTGATCGACCGCGGCGACACGCCGCGGGCGAGGAGCGACGCGATGCGCTCGACGACGACGCGCGTCTTGCCGGTGCCCGGCCCCGCCACGACGAGGAGCGGCCCCTCGCCGTGCGCGATCGCCGCCGCCTGCTCCGGGTTGTCCACCGCGGCCGGCGCGGGCGCCGCGACGGGTGCGGGCTCGGCGGCGCGCGCCCGCTCCGCGACCGGCGCCGCCGCCGCCGAGAACCCGAAGCTCCGCTGCGCCAGCAGGCGCCGCCGCTCCTCCTCGTCGAACACGCGCACCACGCCGTATTCGCCGTCGTACCCGGGCGTCGCGCGCACATCGCCGGCGCGCATCCGCCGCATCGCCTCGCCGAGGAGCGGCGGCCCGGTGCGATCGAGATCCTCGACGGGCGCATCCATGAGTAGCCCGAGCTCGGGCCCCACGCGCGCGAGCAGGCGCTCGTAGATCTCGCGCACGCCCTTCGAGCCCGGCCCCACCGCACCGAGCTCGCCGAGCACCTCGGCGAGCGGCACCAGCGACCAGAACGGCTTGGCACCCTCGGGGCGGAACCCCTCGGCGCGATCGGCCAGCTCCTCGATGCGGCTCATCACCCCGCGCGTCAGCGGCTTGCCGCAGGCCGGGCAGGCGCCGCCGCGCTCGCGCGCCTCGACCGGCGACACCACCGTGTCGCACTTGCGGTGCCCGTCCCAGTGGTACTTCCCCTCCTCGGGGAAGAACTCCACCGTGCCGAGGAATCCCTCGCGCCGTGCGCGCAGCGCGTCGCGCAGGCCGAAATACGACAGCTCGCAGTCGAACAGGCTCGCCTCGCGCCCGAGCTTCTCCGGCGAGTGCGCGTCCGAGCTCGACACCAGCGCGAAGCGATCGAGCTCGGAGATGCGCCAGTTCATCGCCGGGTCCGACGACAGCCCCGTCTCCACCGCGAAGACGTGCCCGGCGAGATCGGCGTAGCAATCGGCGATGCGGTCGAACCCCGACTGCGCCCCCAGCGCGGAGAACCACGGCGTCCACACGTGCGCCGGGATGAGGAACGCGTCCGGCGACGACTCGAGCGTGATCTCCAGCACGTCGCGCGAGTCCACGCCGAGGATCGGCCGCCCGTCGGACGCGATGTTGCCGAGCTGCCCCAGCCGCCCCGCGATGCGCGCCGCCGCGTCGAGCGTCGGCGCGTAGAGGAGGTTGTGCACCTTGCGCACCCTCCCCCCGCGCTTGTAGATGCTCGACACCTCGACCGACAGCATGAACCGCACCGGCGCGCGGCACGCCGCCGGAACCTCCGCATCGACGGCGCGCGCGATGTCGTCGCGCAGCGCGTACAGGCCGTCCTCGGCGGGAACGAGCTTCTCCGCGAGCTCTGCGAGCCAGCGCGGATGGGTGAAGTCGCCCGTCCCCACGACGGTGATGCCCTTGCGCTGCGCCCACCGGTGGAGGCCTTCGAGGTTCAGCTCCTTGCTCGTCGCGCGCGACAGGTAGGAATGGATGTGCAGGTCCGCCACGTAGCGCATCTCCTGCGAGCCTACGGGCAGGGTCTGTCATCGCCGTCGCATGGGGCGGACGCGCCGCCGGATCCGAGCTACGATTGCGACGTGCGCAGGCGGCTTTCCTTGGTGTCGCTCGTCCTGACCGGGTGCTTGAGCTCCACCCACGTCATCCCCCGCGAGGAGCTTCAGCGCCTCGTCACCGTGCCGCCCGAGCAGCGCGGCCAGCACGTGCGCGTGATCCAGGGCGGTCCCGGCGCGGAGACCCCGCCCGAGGCGCCGCGCGTCGGCGTGTCGGCGGTCGTCGTCGTCGGCGGCCCGGTGTGGTCGCCGCCGGCGTATCGGCCGCAGACCGCCAAGTCGTCGGCGGACGAGGCCAAGTGGTGGCTCGTCGTCGCCGCGATCGCCGCGGTCGCCCTCGTGTTCACCGAGGGCCTGCGCTACGACGGCTACGTGCAGCTCAACCCGATGCATCCGATCCACCTGTTCGGGCCCAACGGCGAGTGGACGTGGGTGCCGCTGGCGCAGCTCGACCAGGGCGCCGTGGGCTGGGCGCAGAAGGCGTTCATCCGCCCGTCGGAGGGACCGTGGACCGAGCTCGAGCGCGCGCCGCTCGATCGCGTCGGCTTCACCTACAACTTGCTCCTGGGGACGGGCGAGGTGACCGGCGCGGAGGGCACGCGGCGCGCCGGGTTCCTCAGCCACATCGAGCTCGGCTACTTCCCGCACCAGATGTTCGGCATCCTCCTCGACATCGGCCTCGGCTGGCGCACCGACAGCACGTTCAACGACATCTTCCAGAGCCGGTGGGCCCTCGAATTCCAGGCGCTGCCCCTGGTGGCGCGCCCGATCCACGGCGGACTGTGGGCGGAGATCGGCGGGGCGACGCGGCTCGAGGATTTCAACTACCCGGGCGTCACCGTGACCTACGGCCGGTCGTCGTTCCTCGTCGGCGGCGGCGTGATGATGCAGCTCGAGCTCACCGCGCGCCTGGCGCTGACCGGACGCGCCGGCATCGCGCTCCTCGACGAGGACAAAGCCCTCGAAGCCACCGTCGGCGTCTCGATCTACTGAGCGCGTGACACCGGTGTCGCCGGTGTCAGCCCGTCACCAGACACCTCCTGTCGCGGGGCCGAGCAATCCCCGTGCCGATGTGCTGTAGTTGGGTCCATGCGCGCGCTCGTCGCGGCCGTGCTCGTCATCGGGAGCGGCGCCTGCGCCGCCCCGCGCCCCCCGGCCGCGGCGCCGCCGGCTCACCGCACCGTCGCCGAGAACGTCCGCCGCCGCGACTACGCCGGCTCGGCGGAGTGCGAGGGCTGCCACCGCGACATCTACAAGAAGTGGCAGGCGTCGCCGATGCGCAACATGACGCGCCGGATCGCCGACGCGACGGTGCGCGCGCCGTTCGCCGGGGAGACGTTCGACTTCAAGGGGGAGCGCGTCGCGCTCGTTACCGAGGCGGGGACGCGCACCATGCGCGTGGGCGACCGCGCCTACCGCGTGACCAAGGTCATCGGTGGGCGCACCCGCGAGGACTTCGTCGGACGCGACGCCGGCGAGGAGCTCATCCTGCCGCTGTCGTACGTCTACGCCACCGGCACCTGGCGCTACAAGGGCTACTCGGTGATGATCCCGGAGCGGCCGCGGCTCAGCGTCGGGCCGGTGTGGCGCCAAACGTGCATCTTCTGCCACAACACCGCGCCCTACCTGACGCAGATCTACGACGATCTCGTCGGGCCGGGAACGCGCGGCTACCAGGGCGCGGTCTCCGACGCGCTCGTGCCGCGCGACCGGCTGTGGCGCGTCGTGCCGACCGATGAGCGCGGCCTCGGCGAGGCGATCGCCGACGAGGTCGCGGCGCTCGGCGGCGCGCGCCCCGACGCGAGCGTACCGCTGCGCAAGCTCCTCGACGGGGCGATGCGCGCGACGCGCCGCCATTTCGGCGAGGCCCAGCTCGTCGAGGTCGGCATCGGCTGCGAGGCCTGCCACCTCGGCGCGCGCGCGCACGCCGACGACCCCGAGCTGCGGCCGACGCTCGAGCCGAAGAGCCCGCTCCTGCGCATCGTCACGCCCGACGGCGCGCCGCCGACGCACGCCGAGCTAGTGAACCACACCTGCGTGCGCTGCCACACGGTGCTGTTCTCCGAGTACGACTGGACCTGGGAGGGCGGCCACCGCGACGCCACCGCCGGCGGCTCGTCGATCAACTCCGGCGAGGCGCGCGATTTTCTCCTCGGGGCGTGCCGCAGGCAGCTCGCCTGCACCGCATGCCACGACCCGCACACCGAGGACAGCCGTGCCAGGCTCGACGCGCTGGCGACGCCCGCCGGCGACGCGACGTGCGCGCGCTGCCACGCCGCGCAGACGACCGACGGCCACTCCCACCACCGCGGCGTGGGCTGCGTCGCCTGCCACATGCCGAAGAAGAACATGGGCCTCGCCTCCCAGCTCACGCGCTACCACCGCATCGGCGCGGCCGACGATCCGGCGCGCGTCCTCGCCGACCGGCCGCTGGAGTGCGCGCTGTGCCATCCGACCGAAAGCGTCGCCAAGATCGTCGGGACGATGGAGGCGTGGTGGGGGAAGCGCTACGATCGCGCCGCGCTGCGCCGCCTCTACGGCGACGACCTCGACGCGGGCGCGCTCGCCGCGACGCTGGCGCGCGGCCTGCCCCACGAGCAGGCGGCCGCCGCCGGGGCGCTCGGCGACGCGAAGGTGCGCGCCGCCGCGCCGCTCATCGTGCCCCTTCTCGCGAACCCGTACCCGCTCGTGCGCCACTTCGCGCGGCGCGCGCTGGAGCAGATCGAGGGGCGGCCGCTGGCGATCGATCTCGACGGCCCCGCCGACGAGATCCTCGCCACGGCGCGCCGCTGGCTCACGCCGCTCTGAAGCGGGCGCCGATCGCCTCGGCGAGCTGGCGGTGCGCGGCGCTGCGGCCGACGAGGACCGACTTCGTCGGATCGACGCCGTGCGCGCGCGCGAGCACGAGCGGCAGCCCGGGGAGCGGCGGCCGGCACCAGCACGTCGGCGGCCCCGCGGGGTGAGGGCAGATGCCCGGGCCGGGCTCGCCGGGACGCCAGCCGAAGACGAGGCGCGGGCCGGGGTCGGGGATGTCGACGCCGGCGACCTCGGCGGCGACGAACGCCCCCGGCTCCCCCGTCCCCGGGGCGCGCGCGAACGGAACCACGTCGATCGCGGCGAAGCCCTCGTCGGCGCCGGGCGGCTCGAGCTCGCGCAGGAGGCGCCCCGGCGTGGTGGGGAGGAGGATCGCCGGGTCGCGCGCGCGCCGCAGCGCCTCCGGCTCCGGCAGCGCGCCGAGGCGATCGAGGATGCGCAGCACCAGGTTCACCTGCGCGGCGGCGAGCGGCGTGTCGAGCCACACGCAGCGGACGGGCAGGCCGTGCCGCGCCGCCGCGTCGAGCGCGTCGCGGCGCATCGCGCGCGTGGTGTAGGTGTTGTCGAGGACGATGCGACGCGCCCCGGCGGCGAGGCGCGCGTCGAGCTCCGCGTGGAGCGCGCGCAGCCTGCCGCCGCGCTCGTCGCGGTTGAGCCGCTCGTAGCCGCGCGCGACCCACTCGGCGGCGGCGCGGCTCTTGCCCGCGCCCGGGATGCCCATGAGGAGGACGATCTCCCCCTCGGCCGCGACGGGCGCCTTCGGCCGATCGCGCGATCCCAGGCGGCCGGCCAGGCGCTCGCGGTCGCGGCCGGTGAGCGCGATGCGCGCGGCGTCGCCGGCCGCGCGCGCGTGGTCGACGGTGCCGGCGCCGGGGAGGGGCACCACGCCGAGGTCGAGGAGCCAGGCGAGGACGATCTGCGCCGGCGCGACGCCGTGCTCGGCGGCGATCGCCCCGAGCGTCTCGTCGCCGGCCAGACGGCCCGCGCGCCGCGGCCCGCCCAGCGGCGAGTGCGCGAGGACGAGGATCCCCCGTTCGGCGCAGCAATCGACGAGCCCGCCGCGCAGGGGCGCGTCGTCGAACGCGCCGAGCGCCACCTCGACGGCGTCGATGCGCGTGAGCGCCAGCGCGGCGTCGAGCTGGGCGCGGTTGACGTTGGACAGGCCGATGCCGCGCGCCCCGCCGGCGTCGCGGATCTCGGCGAGCGCGCGCACGCTCGTGGCGAGCGGCGTGCGCGGATCGGGCGCGTGGAGGAGGAGCAGGTCGGGCGCGCGTCCCAGGGCGGCGCGGCTGGCCTCGGCGTCGGCGCGCACGGCGCGGGCGCGCCCGTCGGGCACCCACCTGCCGTCCGGCCGGCTCATGCCGCACTTGGTCACGACGCGCGCCCGGTCCCCGAGCGCCCGCCCGACGAGGCGCTCGTTGTCCCCATAGGCCCGCGCGGTGTCGAAGATCGTGATTCCCGCGGCGAGGGCGGCCCGGATCACATGGGACACGCGCTCCTCGCCGCCGTGCGGCGTCGTGAGGCGCATGCAGCCGAGTCCCATCTGCACACGGTCAGCCTAGCGTGCGAGCATGGGGACATGAAGCGCGTCCAGTGGGCCGTCGTGTGCTCGCTCGTGTCCGCCGCCGCATTTGCCGACGACGGAAACTTTCGCCCCTATCTCATCGGCGCCCGCGCCGGCGGGATGGGCGGCGCCGCCACCGCCCTGTCCGACGATGCCTCCGGGCCGTTCTACAACCCCGCCGGCATCGCCTACGTGAAGCGCAGCCAGCTGTCGCTGTCGGGGTCGCTGTTCGGCGTCGTCACCGGCAGCATCGCCGACGCACTGGGCGACGGCCGCGACTTCCGCTACTCCGACCTGCAGACGTTCCCCATCCAGACGTCCGCGGTGTACAAGCTCGGCCCCGACGAGCCCGAGGCGAGCCCCCACGCCATTGCGATCTCCATCTTCGTCCCCACCTCGGTCTCGCTCGACGACCGCGACAACCTGGGCATCTCCCAGTTCTCGTTCTTCAACACGAGCAAGGAGGACGACGTGTGGGCGGGCGCGACCTACGCGCGGCGGTTCGGCCCGGTGTCGCTCGGCGCCAGCGCGTTCGGGCTCGTCGAGACGTCGGTGATGGCGCTCGACCTCACCGCCGCGACGTCGCAGACCGCGTTCGCCAACCTCAGCGCGCGCTTCGACGAGCTGCGCCTCGGGATCGTCGGCGCGATCGGCGCGCGCTTCGACGTGACCGACGAGATCAGCCTCGGCCTCAGCATGTTCTCGCCGGAGATCGGCGTGCACTCGAGCCGCCGCGTGTACCTGCGGATCGCCACGGGCGACGTGAACGGCATGCCGGCGACGATCGCCCTCCGCCGCGCCGAGGACCTGCACGCGACGCCGTCGCTGCCGGGGCGGCTGCAGGCGGGCATCGCCTGGTCGTCGGGGGACGTCACGCTCGCCGCCGACGTGATCCTGCTCCTGCCGCGCAACGTCTACGACGACGTGGATCGCACGGCGGAGGGGCTGAACCGCACCATCAAGCGCAACGTCGTCGTCAACGGCGCCGCCGGCGTCGAGGTGCTGGTCACGCCGTCGCTGCCGTTCCGCGCCGGCGTGTGGACCGACATCTCCGCGTCGCCCGACCCGGAGCAGGGCGGGCCGGACAACTCCACGCGGCTCGATCGGATCGGCGGCTCGCTGTCGCTCGGCCTGCGCACCGAGCACACCGAATCGAACATCAACCTCAACCTCGCCTACGCGTTCGGCAAGACGCTCATCCCCAACAACTTCGACTTCACCATGCTGAAGCCCGCCGACCAGCACGAGCTCGGGCTCTACGTCGTGTTCGCGTCGTCGTTCCAGTTCTGAATGGTCGAACGTGCCTCGAACGCCACTGGCGTTCGAGGCACGTTCGACCATTCAGTCTTTTGGAGGGACCTGCGGTCCCCTCGACGGGCGGAGCCCGGGTCCAGACCGGCAACATCGGTAACGGGTAGACCGGAGACATGGGTAACGGAGGCATCGGAAGATGCCGACCCATGCCCTGGCAGGAGACTGGACCGATGGTCGAGCGCATCAAGTTCATCGCCGCCGCGAAGCAGAGCAG
>DATFWE010000166.1:0-15469 GCA_035259575.1 Haliangiales bacterium | reverse complement strand
TCGGCGGCGAGCGCGACCGACGACGACACGAACGAAACCAACACGAACAGACGAGAGATGTGCATGCCGCGGCCATCAGCAAGCCGCTTGCCAGCCGCGACGGCCCGCGATGTCGCGCGGTTATCGTCGACGATGTCCGGCGGCCGGACGACTGCGTCCGGCGTGCGGACCGTCCGGCCGGACGCTCAGTTGAGCCAGAACAGGTAGCGCATCTTCCGATCGAACGTGTCCTCGCCGCGATCGAGCTCGCCCGCCATCTTCTTGAGCCGAGCGACGAGCGGCGACGGCTCCATGTGATCGCGATAGCCGTTGCCGAGCAGGCCGTGGAAGATCGCCGCGAGGCTGTCCGTGGTTTTGCCGCGCTCCTTCGTATCGAGCACGATGTCGCTCGGGCGCTCGAACATCGCGCCGACGTCGATGTACGCGTCCGGGACGAGCATCGCGATCCGGCTGTCGAGGATCGACGCCGCGTCGCGCAGCGAGATGCCGGTCTTGCTCTGCAACAGCTTGCGCGCGTCGCCGGTCACGCCGGCCCAGGTCTCGAACAGCGCGTCGTCGACCTCGAGCGGCACCGGATGGTTCTTCTGGTGCGGGTTCGGGACCCACTCGCGATCGTCGTCGGTCTCGGCGAGGTAGGCGCGGCGGGCGCGATCGGCGTGGTCGCAGCCGGCGAGGATCCAGTCGCGAGCGGCCCGGGCACGCGCCGCGTCGCCGACGTGGATGGTGAAGCTCTGCGGCTCGTCCCTGCCCAGGGCCATCAGGCGGTCGAGCTCGTTCCAGCGGTAGGCGAGGAGGATGTCGAGCACCGCCGCCTGGAACGACACCATCGCGCGCGCCCAGTGGACGTCGCCGACGTCGAAATGGAACGTGGGCTTGCGACGGGGGTCGCCCTCCGGGATCTCGTTGCCGTTGGCATCGACCTCGATCTGGAACAGGAGCTCGTCGGAGCGATCGATGCGCCCGTTGCGGTTCCAGTCGTGGGTCCAGCAGGCCAGGCACAGCTCCAGCGAGAAATCCTCGTCCGCGGCGGCGACGCCGAGGTCGCGGTCGACCTCGGCGAGCGCCCCCACCGTCTTCTCCAGGCTGGAGCGCATGTACTCGTGGTTGATGCTGCCGGTGCGCGTGACGCCCGCCGCGACGGTCGTGAAATCGAGGACGAGCTGGCGCATCGCCCCCTGGTAGCGGCCGAACGCGCGCACCGCCGCGGCCAGGCTGTTGCGCGGATCGGCCTTGAGGACCGCGTCCGCTTCGCTCGCCGCCTGCTCGAATCGCGCGGCCCTGAGCTCGGCCACGGCCGTGGCCGCCGCCGCGCGCTGCGCCGGCGTCTGGGGGTTTCCCGGAGACGGCAGCTTCGAGCACGCCGCCAGTACGACAAGCGCCCACATCCTCATGGGGGGGACTCTACACGAGCCGGGGCAGGATCTCCGCGCTCTTCCCCCGCAGGAAGTGATCGAAGCCCTCGGCGTTCGCGGGCGGCTCGAGGTTCACCAGCCACGTGTCGGCGCCCGCCTCGCGCGCTTCCTCGACGAAGCCGGCGGCGGGCCACACCGCGCCGGACGTGCCCACGGCGAGAAAGACGAAGCGGTGCTCCGAAGCGCGCGCCATGAACTCGGCGACGCGCCCGAGGTCGGCGCGGGCGAGCATCTCGCCGAACCACACGATGTGGGGTCGGATCACGCCGCCGCAGAGATCGCAGTGCGGGACGCCGGCGTGCGCCCGCTCGTCGGGGAACGGCGCGCGGTCGCAGTCGCAGCAGCGGCTGGTGTAGAGGTTCCCGTGGAGCTCGACGAGCCGGCGCGTGCCCGCCTTGCGGTGGAGGCCGTCGACGTTCTGCGTCGCGAGCAGGAAACGGTCGCCGATCCGTTCCTCGAGCCGCGCCAGCGCCAGGTGCCCGGCGTTCGGCGCGACGCCGCGGGCGCGGTCGCGGCGCTGGGCGTAGAACCGCCACACGAGCGCCGGGTCGCGACGGAAGCCCTCCGGGGACGCGACCTCCTCGACGCGGTTTCCCTCCCACAGCCCGCCGGCGCCGCGGAACGTGGGAATCCCCGACTCCGCGGACACCCCGGCTCCGGTGAGGACGAGCACCCACGTGTCCGCATCGATCGGCAGGGGCCGCATGGGTCAGCAGCGTGCACGAGCGGCATGGGCATTGCAAACCCCGACGCATCACGCTATACACAGCGCTCACTTGCGGGCCCATAGCTCAGTTGGTTAGAGCCGCCGGCTCATAACCGGCTCGTCCCTGGTTCAAGTCCAGGTGGGCCCACCCGAGGAGGATCGCACTTTGAAAGAACAGCTGCTGCTTCTGGAAGAGCTTTCGCGCATCGATGCGCGGCTGCAAGAAGAGGAAGCCGCCCTCAAGACCCTCCCCGACCGCCTCAAGGCGATGAAGACCGACCTGGCACGGGTCGAGGCCATGCTCCAGCGCGAGCGCACCGGCCTCGCCGAGACGGAAAAATTCCGCCGCGACCTGGAATCGCAGAGCAAAGTCGACGAACAGAACATCGCCAAGGCGAAGGCCAAGCTGTCGCAGGTGAGGTCCGGCAAGGACTACATGGCGGCGCAGCGCGAGGTCGAGGCCACGCGCAAGATGTCCGCCGAGCGCGACGAGGAGATCCTCAAGCTCATCGAAGCGATCGAGACCACCAAGAAGAGCATCGCCGCGCACGAAAACGACGTGGCCGATCTGCGCGCGCACGTCGAGGCCGAGGAGAAGGACATCCAGGCCAAGATCGACGAGGTCGAGCACCAGACGCGCGACGAGCGCGGGCAACGCGACGCGCTCTCCGCCAAGCTCCCCCGCGACCTGCTCAAGAAATACCAGACGATCCGCGGCCGGCGCGGCATCGCCGTCGTCCCGGTCCTGAAGGGCGTGTGCGGCGGCTGCCACATGGCCATCCCGCCGCAGCTCTACATCGTCCTCCAGCGCGGCACGACCATCGAGACCTGCCCGCAGTGCGGCCGGATCATCTACTGGAAGGACCTCCTCCACGAGAAGCGGCTGGAAGAAGGCGAGAAGAGCGGTTAGATTCAAAGGGCTTCCGCCGGAGGCACCGAGGTGATCGCTGGCGCCGAAAGGCGCGGGAGGAAAGTCCGAGCTCCACAGGGCAGGGTGCTGGCTAACGACCAGTCGGGGCGACCCGAAGGAAAGTGCCACAGAAAACAGACCGCCGCCTTCGGGCGGCAAGGGTGAAAAGGTGCGGTAAGAGCGCACCGCTCTCTCGGCGACGAGAGGGGCACGGCAAACCCCACCCGGAGCAAGACCACGCAGGGGGCGCGTGGCCCGCGCGACGCCCCCGGGTTGGTCGCTCGAGCCCGCCGGCAACGGCGGGCCTAGAGGAATGATCACCGGGCGGGAGACCGCCGACAGAACTCGGCTTACCGGTGCCTCCGGCGGGGGCATTATATCCGGGCCGCGTCGGCGAGGATCCGTTTGCCCGACGTCTCGTCGGACATGGGGTAGATGCCGCGGATCTGCATCTTGCCGTCGACGAGCACGAAGTACGTCCCGTGCATGATCATGATGCCCGGGTCCGTCGCCTGCGGATCCTTGTCCATCGTCATCTTCATGCTGTCGACGACGGTCTGCTTGACCGCGTCGATGGGCCCGGTGAGGAAGCTCCAGCGGGCGAGGTTCGCGCCCTTGGCGCGCGCGTAGTCGAGGAGGACCGGCGGCGAATCGTACTCGGGGTCGACCGAGAACGACACGAAGCGCAGCGACGCGTCGGCCTTGTGCTCGAGCTGGGACATCTTCTCGGTGAAGATGGGGCAGATCGTGGTGCAGCGGGTGAAGATGAAGTTCGCCACCCACACTTTGCCGCGGAGGTCGGCGGAGCCGAACGGTTTGCCCGATTGATCGACGAGCGTGAACTCCGCCACCGGGCCGATGACCGGCGGCGGGGGCGCCTTCGCGCAGGCGGACGCGACGAGGAGGGCGACGAGGGAGGACCGCACGCGTTGAGGCATTAGGTCTTTTCGGGCTCCCACAAGGGCTCGGCCTGGCCGTCGGCCGCGGCGGCGTAGCGCCCGAACACGAACAGCGCGTCGGACAGGCGGTTGAGGTACTTCACGGCGTGGTCGCCGACGGGCTCGACGCGCGCCAGGCTCACCGCGCGGCGCTCGGCGCGGCGGCAGATCGTGCGCGCCAGGTGGAGGAACGACGACGCCTCGCCGCCGCCGGGGAGGATGAAGCTCCGGAGCTCGGGCAGGCCCTCGTTGAGCTCGTCGAGCTCGGCCTCGAGCCGCTCGATGTGGCGCTCGGCGACGGCCGGGGAGCGCGCGCGGCGGGCGGCGTCGGGGGTCGCGAGCTCCGCGCCCAGATTGAAGAGCTCGTTCTGCACGCGGCGGAGGATGGGCTCGAGCTTCGCGCGCGCCGCGGAGCGGGCGAGCGCGGCGAGGACCAGGCCGATCGCCGCGTTGAGCTCGTCGACGGTGCCGTAGGCCTCGATGCGCGGCGCGTCCTTGCCGGCGCGCTGCCCGCCCACGAGGCCGGTCGTCCCGTCGTCGCCGGTCTTGGTGTACACGCGGTTGATGCGGACCATGCCGACTAGCCTAGCGCACGGGCCTCCGCGGGCGAGACTTCTTCATGATTCGGTCGCTCGCGTCGGCTCGGCGCTCCAGGTCGCTCGGCTGCGCCTCGCTCCAGGGTCGCGCGTGTCCTCGCCTCCGCTCGCGACCTCTTCGATCTCGAACCCCATGTCCTTGATCATCCGGTGATCGAGGCTGGGCGTCGCGCCCGGCGTCGTGAGGTAGCCGGAGGTGAACATCGAGTTCACCGCGTACAGCGCCATCGGCTGGAGCCAGCGCAGGTTCACCTCGCGCCCGCCGGCGACGCGGAGGTCGGTGCGCGGGAGGACGAAGCGGAACATCGACAGCACCTTCAGGCAGTACTGGGGCGTCACGCGCGGCAGGTCGGCGAACGGCGTGCCCGGCCGCGGGTCGAGGAAGTTGACCGGCGTGGACTCGACGTCGAGCTCGCGCAGGGCGAACGCCAGGTCGACGACATCGTCCGCCGTCTCGCCCATGCCGATGATGCCGCCGCAGCAGGCCTCCATCCCCGCCTGCTTGGCGATCTGCACCGTGCGCACGCGGTCGGCATAGGTGTGCGTCGTCACCACCTCGGGGTAGCGGCGCTCGCTCGTCTCGAGGTTGTGGTTGAAGCGATCGACCCCCGCCTCCTTGAGGCGCTGCGCCTTCTCCGGCGTGAGCATGCCGAGCGAGGTGCACACGGTGATGTCTATCTCGGACTTGATGCGCCGCACCGCCTCGCAGATGGTGTCGAGGTCCTTGCGCGAGGGGCCTCGCGTCGCCGTGACGATGCAGTACTTCCACGCGCGGGCGCGCTTGGCCCGGCGCGCGCCGTCGACGATCTGGTCCACCGTCTGCATGGGATAGACCTCGGCGGGCGTCTCGTACGATCCCGACTGCGCGCAGAACTTGCAGTCCTCGGGGCACGCGCCCGACTTGGCGTTCTGCAGCACGTGGATGCGCACGCGCTTGCCGTGGAACGTGCGGCGCACGCGGTAGACCGCGTCGAGGAGGCCGAGGAGATCGTCGTCGGCGCTTGTTAAGACCGCGCGCGCCTCTCCGCGCGAAAGGGAGCCGCCGGCGATCACGCGGTCGGCGAGGTCATGCCAGGGAGTTTGCATGTGGCGCGGACGTTAGCAGCCGTGCCGGGGGGAGGCAACGGTCACGGCCGCAGCTTGACGAGCACGGCGTCAGAGCCGCCGGCCGGCGTGAGATGGTCCGTGCCCCACGCGAACGCGGCGGCGAATCTGCCCGCGGCGTAGACGTTGCCCAGCGAATCGCGGGCGAAGCGCGCCGGCGTGAACGCCGCAGGAAGGCCCCAGCGCGGCGTGCCGGCGGGCGCGAACGAGGCGAGCGTGGCGGCGGCCCCGCCGACGGACAGGACCCCGCCGACGACGAGATTGCCGTACGCGTCGCAGACGACGGCGTTCGCCGTGTCGGCCGCCGGGGTCGCCTGGCTCGTCGCGGCGACCGCGCCGGCGGCGAAGCGCACCAGCGCGACGTCGGATCCGCCCATCGCGGTGAGCGTCGTCTGCCCCGCGCGCAGCGCGCCGGTGAAGCCGGTGGCCAGAATCAGGGACGGCGGGCACGCGGTGAGGTCGCCCGGCACGACATCGCCCGTCCCGCCGATGCCGGTGGCCCCGACGCGCTGGTGGGCGGCGTCGTAGAGGACGAGGGCGAGATCGCGCGCGCCCTCGCTGGTGAGGTTGAGCTCGCGGACCGTGCCGGCGAACGTCACGAGCGCGACGACGTTGTCGCGCGCCGCGCGCACGCGCGTCACCGCGTCGGCGGGATCGCCGGTGAACGTGGCGAAGATCTGCCCCATCGACAGGTCGGCGAGGAATCCGCCCGGGCCCGAGCCGCCCGTCCCGGTGGCGAGGGTGCCGTCGAAGCGCCCGCCGACGACACCCGAGCCGGACGCGTCGGTGGCGACCGCGAGCGCCGTCCCGGTGGCGGTGCCGGTCAGGAGCCCCTGCACGAACAGCGGCGTCCCGTCCGCGGGCGACAGCGCGAGCATGTACGCCTGCTTGTCGGTCGTGATCTGCCCCGCCGTGCCGTAGCTCGCCGGGCCGGACTGGCCGACGACGTAAATGGTGCCGAAGCGCGACACCGCCACGCCCTCGGCGGTGTCGTCCAGCTTGCCGCCGAACGCGGCGCGCCAGCGGAGCGTGCCGTCGGGGCGGAAGCTGGCCGCGAACAGATCGGAGCCGCCCTGCGACGCCAGGCCCGGGGCGCCGCCGATCGCGAGCGTCCCGCGGAACGTGCCCACGACGTAGACGTTGTCGGCGGCGTCGACGGCGACGTCGGCGGCGACGTCGTCCTGCGCGCCGCCGCCCGCGCGCGCCCACACCGCCTGACCGACGCGCGTGCAGTCGGCGAGGCACATCGTGCGGTCCATGCTGTCGCACTCCTCGCCGTCCCCGAACGCGACGAACACCTTCTGGTCGGAGGTCACGGCGGCGACGTCGGGGCGCGTGTCGGCGTTCGCGAAGAAGATTGTCGGGGAGGCGACGTTGCCCGACACGGTCACGTCGCGCCCGCCGTGGAGCCCGCCGGCGCCGTCGCCCGTCATGATCGCCAGGCGCGCGCCGGCGGCGACCACGACGTCTGCGTCGCCGTCGCGGTCGAGATCCGCGGCGGCCACGCCGGCGAGCGCCGTCGCGCCCGGCACGGCCACCGACGTGCCCGCGCCGAGCGTCCCGCGGCCGTCGTTGCGGAGGACGCTCAGCGCCCCGCCGCCGGCGCTCGCGACGACAAGATCGGGACGTCCGTCCCCGTCGAGATCGGCCGCGGCAAGGCCGGCGGGCTGGCCGGCGACCGCGACCGCCGCCTCCGCCGAGAAGAACCCGGCGTCGGCGTTGCGATACGGGATGACCGCGCCGGTCGCCCCCACGACGAGGTCGAGGAACCCGTCTCCGTCGAGATCCGCGGCCGCCAGGGCCGACGCGCCGGCCGCGGCGGGGATGATCTGGCGGACGCGGAACGCGCCGGCGCCGACGTTGACGAGCGTGACGAGCTGGGGCTGCGTTCCGCCCCCGACGACCGCGGCGTCGAGCGAGCCGTTGCCGTCCATGTCTCCCAGCACGACCGCGGACGCCATGGGCGTGACGGTGAGCGGCGCGCCGACGGTGAACGTCCCGCCGGCGTTGAGCAACGGGTAGACCTGGCCGCCCGCCTGATCGACGACGAGCGCGTCGATGGTGCCGTTCCCGTCGAGATCGCCGAGCGCGAGCGCGACGAGCGTCCCCGGGACGGAGACGGGCGTCCCGACGGTGAGGCCCGTGCTGCCGACGCGGACGACCACGACCTGGCCGCCCTGGAGCGCGACCACCAGGTCGGCCGTCCCGTCGCCGTCGATGTCCCCGGCGGCGAGGGCGCGCGGCACGCCGGCGAGCATGGCCTGAAGCGGCGCCGCCAGGCTCGGCGCCGGCGGATAGACGATGCCGTTGCCGCAGCGGCAGAAATCGGCGCAGCTGTCGTCGTCGCAGTCGATCTTGCCGTCGAGATCGTTGTCGACCCCGTCGGAGCACTGCTCGCCTTCCTCCGGGGGCGGATCGAAGTGCACGATGAGCTGGCAGCCGCACAGCAGGAGGGGCAGCAAGAGCCGCTTCATGGAGTTCCTCCGAGCTGGCGGATCTCGTCCGCGAGCTCCTGGCTGCGCTCCTTGGCCGCGGCGACGCGCGGGCCGCCGCCGCGCGCCGCGAACTCGTCGTAGTAGGCCTTGGCCTTTTTGAGGAGCGCCAGTCGCGCCGCCGGCTGCTTCTCGCGCCCGGCCAGCTTGTCGTGGAGCTGCGCGAAGCCGTACTTGACCGGCGCACGGTCCTTGCGCGCGGCGCGCAGCAGGTTGTCGGCGCGGTCGAGCGCGCGCCGCGCCTCACCCAGGTTGCCGGCCGCGAGCGCGGCCTCGGCGGCGGCGAGGAACGTCGTCGCATCGCCGGTCTCGCTCTGGATCCACGACCGGCCGCGGCGGGCGGCCTCCTCGGCGCGCGAGCCGGCGGCGTCGAGGACCGCGCGCGCGTCGGCCGCGGTCTTGCGGGCCGACTCGAGCACGCGCACGGCGTCGGGCGGCGGCTTGTCGCCGGCGGCGATCTCGGCGCGCGTCACCGCCGCGTCGACGCGGCCGCGCACGACCCCCGCCTGCGTGGCCGTCTCGACGCAGGCGTGGACGAGGCCCTCCATGGCCTTGACGGCGGCGTCGTCGCGCGCCGCCCCGCCGGCGGCGGCCGCCACGTCGGTCGCGCACTTCTCGGCGCGCGCCTTGAACTCGTCCGCCTCCTTCGCGGCCGCGGAGAGCTCGTCGCCGGCCGCCGACAGGGCCGCCAGGTCGGTCGCCGCCTCGGGCTCGGGGGGCGCGGGCTGCAGCAGCCCCGATAGCTGGGCCTGCGCCTGGGCGCGCACGGCCGGGTCGGGGTCGCGCAGCGCGAGCCGGTGGAGGCGGGCCACGCCGTCGGCGTCGGCGGCGGCGAACGCGAGCAGCGCGTCGAGCGCCGCCTTGCGCGTGCCGACGTCGGCGTCGACGAGCGCCCGCCGGAGGAGCGGCAGCGCCTCCGCCGCGGGCAGGGCGCCGATGATCGCCAGCGCCGCGCGCCGCGTCGCCGGATCGGGATCCTGGAGCAGCTCGCGCGGCGTCGGCGCGTCGAGCCCGTCGAGGCTCTCGCCCATGCGGAGAAGCGCGCCGGCCGCGCGCGCGCGCGCGCCCGCGTCCTTCTCCGCCAGCGCCGCCTTGAGCACCGCCACCGCCCGGGGCGACTTCGCGGCCAGGCGCGCGAGCGTCTCCGCCGCGAGGAGGCGCAGCTCCGCCACCTTGTCGCCGAGGGCCTTTTCGAGGAGTGGGACGAACGCGGGCGCGGGCGCGGCGGCGGCGGTCTCGAGCGCGGCGCGGCGCACCTCGGGCTTGGGGTCGGCGAGCGCGGCCTCGACGCGCGCGCCCGCGCCGGCGTCCCCGGCGCCGAGCAGCGCCGACGACGCGGCCGCCCCGACCGGGCCGGCTTCCTTGGCCAGCTCGCCCAGGGCGGCGCGCGCCTCGGGGGCGCGCGAGCCGCCGAGGGAGCGCGCGATCTCCTCCTTGACCCCGGCGTCCGCCTCGCGCGGCGCGGCCGCGGCGAGCGTCCGCGCCGCGTTGCGGCCCTTCAGCCGGCGCGCGCTCCTGGCGGCGGCCTTGCGCACCTCCGGCTGCGGATCGGTGAGCGCCTGCGCCAGGAGCGGGATGCCCTCGCGCTCCGGCATCACGCCGACGAGGGCGGCGGCGCTCTCGCGCGTGGCCCAGTCCTCGGCGGCGAGCGCGCTGCGCGTCCAGTCCACCGACGCCTGCGCCAGGAGCTTGGGGTCGATCGCGACGATCGCGACGATCGCCGCGGCGGAGGCGATGCGCACCGCCGCCTCCTTGTCGGCCATCCCGTCGACGAGCTTGGCGGCGCCGTCGCGCTCGCCGACGAGGCCGAGGCCGCGCGCCGCCTGGCGCCGCACGGCCGGGTCGGGGTCGGCGACCTTGTCGAGGAACAGCGGATACCCGCTGTCGTCGCCGAGGGACACCAGCACCGACGCGGCGACGAGCCGGTTCGGCGACTTGGGGTCGGCGAGGATGTCGAGGAGGATCTTCTTGCCCGAGTCGTCGCCGATGCGCGCGAGCGCTTCGGCGCAGGCGAGGCGCGCCTGCTCGTCGTTGGATTCGAGGCCGGCGAGGAGGAGCTTGTGGGCCCGCTCCACGCGCAGGCGCCCGAGCTTGGCCAGGATGAGCGCGCTGGCGAGCGGATCGCGGATCTCCGCCTCGCGCCCGGCGAGCGCGGTGAGGCGCGCGACGGCGGCCGCGTCGCCGGGCGCGCTGACGTCGCCGAGCGCCAGCGCGGCCTTGAGCGCGACGGGGAGCTCGGGGCTCTCGGCGTAGGTCGCGAGGCGCGCGCGGGCGTCGGGATCGCCGCCCCGGGCCTGCGCCTCGGCGAGCCACACCTGGACCGGGGGCGGCGCCCCCTTCTCCAGCTCGGCGAGCGCGGCGCGCGTCTTGGGGTCGGGGCCGATGGCGCCCAGCGCGCCGGCGGCGTGCGCGCGGACCTCGGCGTCGGGATCTTTGCCCGCCATGTCGAGGAGCGACGGCGCGCTCGGCCGGTCGCGCACCTCGCCGAGCGCGTCGGCGCCCTTGACGCGCGTGGCCGGCTCGGACGCGCGCATGGTGTCGCGGAGGAGCGCCAGCGCATCGGCGCGCAGCTTGTCGAGGTCGAGGACCGGCTTGGGCGGCGGCTTGGCGACGGCGCCGGCGTCGGGCGCGGCGTGGACGACGGGCGGCTCGGCGCCCTTGCCGCGCGTGGCGACGACGACCGCGGCCGCCGTCCCGCCGCCGGCCACGAGCGCGAGCGCCAGCCACGGCCACACGCGGCGGCGGCGGCGGCGCGGGACCTTCGTGGCGACGACGGTCGCGCCGCCCTCGAGCTCGGAGATGACGTGCCGCATCGACGGCGGCCGGCCGGCGGGGTCCTTGGCGAGCATGCGCGCGACGACGTCGGGCACCCACGGCGGCACGTTCTGCTCGGGGGCGAGCGCGCCCAGGCGCGGCGCGTCCTGCGTCAGGTGCCCCATGAGGATCGCGCCGAGCGTCTCGCCGCCGAACGGCGGCGCGCCGGCGAGCATCTCGAAGACGATCACGCCGAGCGCGTACACGTCGGCGCGCGCGTCGATGTCCGGCCGCCCCTGGATCTGCTCCGGCGCCATGTAGTGGGGTGTGCCGATGATCGACCCGGTGCGTGTCAGCTTCTCCTGCGCGCCGTCGAGGCCGACGAGCTTGGCGATGCCGAAATCGAGCACCTTGACGGCGACCTTGCCGGTGTAGGGGTCGTACTGGAGCCAGACGTTGTCGGGCTTGAGGTCGCGGTGGACGACGCCCTTGTCGTGCGCGGCGGCGAGCGCGCGCGCGACCTCGACGATGATCGGGCGGGCCTCGGTCCACGCCATCCGCCCCCGCGCGATGCGCCGCGACAGCGGCTCGCCCTCGAGGTACTCCATGACGTAGAACACGCGCCCCTCGGGGTCGCGGCCGAAGTCGTAGATGTCGACGATCCCGGTGTCGCGGATCGCATTCACCGCCTGCGCCTCCTGGTAGAAGCGCTGCACCACGCCCTCGTCCTTGCAGTATTCGAGCTTGAGCAGCTTCACCGCGGCGCGGCGGCCGAGCTTGAGGTGCTCGCCCAGGTAGACGACGCCCATCCCGCCCTCGGCGAGCTTCTGCACGATGCGGTAGCCCTGCAGCTCTTTGCCGAGGATAGGGTCGGTCATTGTCGCACCGCTCGCTCGCGACGCCTCGGGGTGCCGGGTCGCTTGGCTGCGCCTCGCTCCAGGGGCGCCTGAATCCTCGGCGTCGCTCGCTCGCTCATGGAGAGAAGGATAGTAGCGCCGCGGCGGCGGCGAGGCGCGCGCGACGATCGGCGTCGTCGGCCATCATCTTGACGAGGGCGGCCCGCTGGGCGGGGTCGGGGAGCGCGCCGGCGACGGCGGCCGCCAGGCGGCGGTCCTCGGCGGCGGCGCTGGCGAGGCCGGCGGGCACGAACGCGAGCGCGCGCCGGTCGCCGAGGCGGGCCAGGGCGAGCGCGGCCTCGCCGCGGCGCGCGAAGCCGGCGTCGTCGAGGACGCGCTCGAGGAAGCCTCGCCCGGCCTCGTCCTTGGCGCGGGCGAGGACGGCGGCGGCGGCGACGGCGCGGCCGGCGTCGGGCTGGGTGAGCTCCTGGCGCAGGAGCTTGCGGACGTCCGCGTCGCCGAGCTGGACCAGGGCCTCGGCGGCGCGCAGCCAATCGTCGCGGCCGAGCGGCGCGGTCGCGACGACGTCGGCGAGGACCGGCTCGCCGGCATCCTTGCGGCCGGCGGCGACCAGGCCGAGCGCGGCGACCAGACGCGTCCCCGGCTGGTCGAGCCCGCGCTCGAGGATCGCTACCACGTCGCGGCTGCCGAGCTGGGCGAGGACCGCCGCCAGCTCGACGCGGAGGCGATCGCTCGACTTGTCGAGCGAGGCGCGGATGTGGGCGGCCGCCTCGGGCGCGCCGATGCGGCCGAGCGCCAGGGCCGCCTGGCGGCGCAGCTCCGGCACGCCGTCGAGCGCGGGGTAGAGGAGGGCCGCGGCGCGCGGACCGCCCGCGAGCCCGATCGCCGCGACCGCGTCGGCGGCCTCGCCCAGGTCGGGCGAGGTGACGGCGGCGCGCAGCCTGTCGGCGGCGCCCGTCGCCGCGGGGACGACCGCGGGGGCGGCGTCGGGCGCCGACGGAGCGGGCCGGGTGACGACGGCGAGCGCCGCGCCGGCGGCGACGAGGACGAGGGCGGCGGCGGCGACGAGGCGCGCGCGCGACCGGCGAGCGCGCGGGGGCGGCGGCAGGGCGCTCGGTCGCGGGAGGAGCGCCTCGAGCGCCTCCAGCATCGCGCGCGCGTCGGCGAAGCGCTTCGCCGGGTCCTTGGCGAGCGCGGTCATCACCACGTCGTCGAAGGCGCGCGGCAGATCCGACTTCGCGCTCGGCGGGGGCGGCGCCGCGGAGGCGATGGCGACCGCCAGCGATTCCATCGTGGGCCCGCCGAATGGCAGCTCGCCGGTCGCGGCCTCGTAGAGCATGACGCCGACGGAGAACAGGTCGGAGCGCGGACCGGCCTTGTGCCCCGAGATCTGCTCCGGGCTCATGTAGACGGGCGTGCCGAGGACCATGCCGGTCTTCGTGAGCGGGGCGTCGCCCTCGAGCTTGGCCACCCCGAAGTCGAGCACCTTGACGAACAGCGGGTCAGTGGCGCGCGCGAGGAGGAACACGTTCGCCGGCTTGAGGTCGCGGTGCACGATCCCCTGGCGGTGGGCCGCCTCGAGCGCGCGGAGGATCTGGGCGAAGACGTGGACGAGGTCGCTGAGGGCGAGCCGGCCGCGGCGAAGGCGCGCCCCCAGCGTCTCGCCCTCGAGGAACTCCATGACGAAGTACGGCGCGCCGCCGGCCGTCTCGCCGAAGTCGAAGATGCCGACGACGTTCTCGTGCGCGACGAGGTTGGCGGCGCGGGCCTCCTGGAGAAAGCGCGGCGCGACCTGCGGGTGCTGGGCCAGCTCGGGGCGCAGGACCTTGATGGCGGCGCGCCGGCCGAGGACGTCGTGGCGCGCCTCGTAGACGAGCCCCATCGCTCCCTCCCCGAGCATGCGCACGATGACATAGGCGCCCACGCGCTCCCCGGGGGTGAGGACGGTCATGTACCGTCCTACGCTACCACGGTAAGATCCGTCCGTGCGCTCCCTCACGGTGGCCGTGTCCATCTGCTTCGCGGCGCTCGCGGCCGCGGCGCCCCGCTCGGCGCGCGACGCCGCGAAGGTGGCGCAGGAGAAGCTCCTCGCCGACGATACCGACGCCGCGCTGCGCGTGGTGGAGGAGGGGCTGGCGCTGTGGCCCAAGAGCAAGGAGCTCCTGCTCCTCCGCGGGCACGTGCTGCTCAAGACAGCCGACTACGGCGCGGCGCTCGACGCGTACATGAAGTACCTGGGCGCGGGGGCGACCGGCGGCAACCGGCGCGAGGTGCTGCGCATCGTCGAGAGCCTGAAGAGCGTGACGTCGACATTTCTGGCGGTGACGGTGAAGAACGGGCCGGCGAACGTGTACCTGGACGCGCGCGGGGGAAAACCGTTCTGCGTCGCGGATCCGACGTGCAAGCGGGGCGTGGTGCCCGGCGACCACCTGGTGGTCATCGACCGGCCCGGGTTCAAGCGGATCGCCGAGCGGACGTTCATCCCCGCCGATCAGGTGACGGCGATCGAGCGGACGCTGGGGGAGAAGCCGTCGCCGCTCGCGGTGAGGGTCGCGCCCGCCGACGCGGCCGTCGAGGTCGACGGGGCGCCCGCGCCCAAGGAGGTCGCGCCCGGGGAGCACACCGTGACGGCGCGGCGCGCGGGATACGTCCCGGCGCGGAAGACCGTGACGGCGGCCGAGGGCAAGCCCGTCGAGGTCGCGCTGGAGCTCGCGCCCGGCGTGCCCGTGGCCGTGACTCCGCCCGACGCGAAGCTCTTCGTGGATGGGGCGGAGATCGCGGCGGTCGACGGACTTCTGCCCCTGCCCGGGCGGGGCGCGCACGAGGTGATCGCGCGGGCGCCCGGCTATCGCGAGCGGGCGGAGACCGTCCCGGCGGAGCGTCCGGCCGGGTACCGGCTGACGTTCGCGCTCGAGTCGGCGGGCGCGCTGCTGCGCGGCGTGGAGGGCGCGCCGCCCGGCGCGGCGCTGTTCGTCGACGGGCAGCCGCGGGGGGCCCTGCCCCTCACGGCGCCCGTCGAGCTGGCGCCCGGCGAGCACACCCTCGAGGTCGCCGCGGAGGGGTATCTGCCCTTCCGCCGGAGCGCGACGTTCGCCGAGCGCCAGGTGGCCGTGGTGCAGCTGTCGGATCTCCGCCGGCCAAAGCAAACCAAGGCGTGGATCGCGGGTGGGGTCGCCGTGGCGGGGATCGCGGTGGGGAGCGTCTTCGGCATCCTGGCGCTCAAGAAGCATAGCGACTACAACGACCTCGGCTCCCGGGCCGGCGTGACGCACGTGACGCCCGACCTGCTCGATCTCGAGTCGGCGGGCAAGCGCGACGCGGTGATCGCGGACGTGTCGATGGGGATCGGCCTCATCGCGCTCGGCGCGTCGATCTACTGGTTCACCACCGAGGGGAAGGGACTGTCCGACGGGGAGATCGTGCTCACGCCGATGGGGGTGGGGGGGCGGTTCTAACCCCAGGGTTCGCCTCGGTCGATCCCGCTTCGCGGGCTCGACGTCGGCGCCCTGGGCTTAGTTCTTCTGGAGGGACCTGCGGTCCCCTCACGCGGCCGAGCCGCGGTCCAGACCGGCAACATCGGTAACGGGTAGACCGGAGACATGGGTAACGGAGGCATCGGAAGATGCCGACCCATGCCCTGGCAGGAGACTGGACCGATGGTCGAGCGCATCAAGTTCATCGCCGCCGCGAAGCAGAGCAG
>DATFWE010000165.1:0-4323 GCA_035259575.1 Haliangiales bacterium | reverse complement strand
TCCCAGCGGTACCACTTCTCGCGCTCGCGCAGGATGTCCGAGCCGATGACGAGGCGCAGGCCGATGCCGGGGTGCGCGGCCGCCAGCGCCTCGAGCGTGTGGAGCGTGAGGCTGGCCTCGCCCCCGAGGCCGCGCTCGATGTCCGACACGACGACGCGCGGGCCGAGGGGCGCCATCGCCAGCCGCGCCATCTCCAGGCGGTGCTCGTAGGGGCAGAGATGCTTGTCGAAGGGATGGCGGAACGTCGGCACCACCATCACCGCGTCGACCGGCTCGGTCTCGAGGACGTAGAGGCACGCCATCTGGTGCGCGACGTGGGGCGGGTTGAACGAGCCGCCGAAGACGGCGTAGGTGGTCATGCGCTACCCATCAGTAGAGGAGCCACTCGCCCCGCGCGGCGCGGAACGCGTCCTCGGCGGGGCGCCACGCCGCCGCCAGGCTCTCGAGCGACGCCCCTGCTTCGATGCCCTCGCGGAGCCCGGGGCCGCCCGCGAGAAGGTCGATCGCCGGGACGTCGGCGATGAACTCGTACTCGCGCGTACGCCACCGAAATTCCTTGGGAAACATGTGGTGGATCGCGCGGATCACCGCGACCCCCGTGAGGTAGGGCAGAAATCGCTGCCGGGACGTCACGTGGAGCGCGACCCCGCCGCAGCGCTTGCCGGCGGACTTCTGGAACATGGGGGTGAACACGACCGGACGGAAGCGGACGCCCGGCAAATCGGCGCGGTGGAGCTCCTCCGCGAGCGCCTTCGCCTCGGCGAACGAGATGAACGGCGCGCCGCACACCTCGAACGGGCGCGTCGTCCCCCTCCCCTCCGACAGCTCGGTCCCCTCGACGAGACACATCCCGGGGTAGACGAACGCCGTGTCCACCGTCGGCATGTTCGGCGACGGCATCACCCACGGCAGGTTGGTGGCGTCGTAGTCGTACTCGCGCGACCACCCGACCATGGGGACAACCGTGAGGCGGCAGCCGATCCGCTCGGTGTCGTTGCACAGACGGGCGATCTCGCCGGCGGTGAGGCCGTGGCGGTTCGGCATCGACACGCGCCCGACGAACGAGCGGTACGCGGGGAGGATCTCGCCGCCCTCGACCGCGGCGCCGCCGATCGGATTCGGCCGGTCGAGGACGATCACCTCGACGCCCGCCCCCGCGCACGCCTCCATCATGTGGAGCAGCGTCCACACGAAGGTGTAGTAGCGCGAGCCGACGTCCTGGATGTCGTACACGACGGCGTCCAGGCCGGCGAGCGTGTCCGGGCGCGGGCGCAGCGACGCCTCGCCGCGGCCGTAGAGCGAGTGCATCGGCAGCCCGGTCACCGAGTCGCGCGCGGTGTCGACCGACGCCATGTCCTGCGCGTCGCCGCGGACGCCGTGCTCGGGGCCGAACAGGCAGCAAAGCTCGACCTCCGGCGCGCCGTGGAGCGCGTCGACGATGTGTCGCAGCCCGGCGTCCACGGCGGTCGGGTTGACCAGCAGCCCGAGGCGCTTGCCGCGCAGGACGGGGGCATCGCCGGAAAGGACACGCGCCAGACCTGTCTGGATCACCGCCCAGAAGCTATCATAGGGGCGCATGTTGTTCCTCGGAAAGGCCCGCGAAAAGGGACTGACCGCGCGCGTCGCCGCCGACCGCGCCATCCTGCGCTTCGTCCACGGGCTGCAGCTGGTGATGGACGGGGGCATGACCCCCATCGGCGCCTCGCCCAAGGATCTCGTCGCCAAGCACGGAAAGCTCGAGGTGTGGCGCTACCGCCCGCCCGAGACCGAGGAGGCGGATCTCGGCCACGACACGCTCGTGTTCGAGCCGGCGCTGCTGCCGGTGCCGATCCTGCTCGTGCCGCCGCTGATGGTGCGGCCGTACGTCTACGATCTCCGCCCCGAGCACAGCATGGTGCGCGCCCTGCGGCGCGCCGGCTTCGACGTGTTCGTGGTGGATTTCGGCGTGCCCGACCGCGAGGACGCGACGGTGCGCCAGGACACGTACATCCTCGAGTACATGCCCAAGGCGGTGGCGGCGGTGCGCGGGGCGACCGGGCGGCCGGGCATCTCCCTCGTCGGCTACTGCATGGGCGGGATCTTCTCCCTCCTCTACACCGCCGCGTGGCGCGACCCCGACGTGCGCAACCTCGTCGTCGTCGGCGCGCCCATCGATTTCTCCAAGATGGGGCTCCTCACCTGGCTGGCGCGGCTGGGCAGCGGGCAGGCGCGGTTCCTTGCCGACCGCATCGGCAACATCCCGGGGCAGCTGAACTCGCAGGCGCTGAAGATGCTCGCCCCGGTCAAGCGCATCACGCGCTACGCCGACCTGTTCGTGAACCTGTGGAACGAGGAGTACGTCCGCGGGTTCGAGAGCATGAACCGGTGGGCGAACGATTTCATCCCCTACCCGCGCGACGCGTTCAAGCAGCTCATGACCGACTTCTTCCGCGAGAACGGGCTGGTGCAGGGAATGCGCTTCGGCGACAAGGTGGCGGACCTGCATTCGATCCGCTGCCCTCTCCTGGCGATCGCCGGCAAGGACGACGAGATCGCGACGCCCGCGTCGGCGCGGGCGATCCGCGACCTGTGCGCGTCGGAGGACTTCGAGTACGTCGAGGTGCCCGGTGGGCACATCGGCGTCATCGGGGGCAAGAGCGCGCGCACGTTCGTGTGGGACAAGACCGCGAGCTGGCTCAAGCCGCGGAGCGCGGTTACGGCGTAGCCCTCAGGCGAACGTGAGCTCGCCCTCGCCGAGCGGCGCGAAGTGGCGCTCCACTTCGGCCTCGCTCACCTCCGCCGGGGAGGCAAATCGCCAGCGCGGACGGCGGTCCCTGTCGATGAGGACCGCGCGCACGCCCTCGTAGAAATCGTCTCCCGCGAGGATGTGCATCGTCAGCCGGTACTCGAGCGCCAGCGCCGCTTCGAGGTCCATGCCCGCGCCGCGTCGCAGCTGCCGGAACGTGAGCTTCAGGCTGGTGGGACAGGCGCGCTCCATCGCCGTCATGGCCGCCCAGGCCCACTCCGCATCCTCGGCGTGCAGCGCGTCGAGGATGGCCTCGACCGACGGCCGGCCGAAACAGCGATCGATCGCCGGCCGGAGCGCGGCCAGCTTGGACGGTCCCGGGCTCTCCGCGAAGCGATCGAGGGTCGTCTCGGCGTCTCTCTCGGCGAGCGCCTCGGTCAGCGCCGCCAGCCGATCCTGCCGCACGTAGTGGGTGAGGAGGCCGCAGTAGATCGCGTCCGCCGCGCCGATGCGGCGGCCCGTGAGGGCGAGATACGTCCCGATGCGCCCCGGGCACATGTGGAAGAACCGCGTCGCGCCGACGTCGGGGATCGACCCGATGAAGACCTCCGGCATGGCGACCTCGGTGGTCTCGGTCGCGACGCGATAGCGGCCGTTCGTCGACAGACCCACCCCGCCCCCCATCGTGATGCCGTGGGCGAGCGCGACGTACGGCTTGGACAGGCGGTGCACCTTGCGGATGAACCGGTACTCCTCGCGGTACAGGTCGGTCTTGTAGTCGCCGGGTCCGGGCGGGCGGCGGCGCGCGGCGTGGATCGCGCGCACGTCGCCGCCGGCGCAGAAGCCGCGCTCGCCCGCGCCGCGCACGAGAACCGCGGCGACCGACGCGTCACGGCCCCAGGCCTCGAGCTGGGCGTCGAAGGCGCGGTACATGTCGAGCGTCATGGCGTTGATCGCCCGGGGCCGGTTGAGCGTGGCGATCGCCAGCCCGCCGCGGCGCTCGAACAGGATGTCGTCGGTGTCGGTCACTTGTTCACGAGCCGCGACGGCACCAGGAACACGAGCACGCTGGCGATGGTCATGGAGGCGGCGATGACCCACACCGCAGGGTTCGTGCTCCCCGTCGTATCCTTGATCCAGCCGACGAGATACGGGGCGACGAAGCCGGAGATGTTGCCCACCGAGTTCACGAACGCGATGCCGGCCGCGGCCGCGACCCCGGCGAGGAACGCCGGCGGCAGGTTCCAGAACTGCGAGACCGTCGTGCACACGCCCGCGGCGCCGAGGGTCAGCGACGCGATGGCCAGGGCCGGGCTGTTCACGACCGCCGTGCTCAGCACCAGGCCGAGCGCGCCGAGGACGCCCGGGATCGCCAGGTGCCACTTGCGCTCGCGCTGCCGGTCCGAATGGCGGCCGGTCAGCAACATCCCGATCACGCCGGCGGTGTAGGGAATTGCGGTGAGGAGGCCCACGTCGAGCGGATCCTTCACGCCCGCCGACTTGATGAGCGACGGCAGCCAGAAGCTGACGCCATAGAGGCCCATGAGGAAGAAGGCATAGGTGACGGCGAGCAGCCACACCTTGGGCTCGCCGAACAC
>DATFWE010000164.1:0-28781 GCA_035259575.1 Haliangiales bacterium | reverse complement strand
CCTCGCCTCCGCTCGCGCTCATTGTCGTCCTTCGCGCTCGCGTCGGCTCGGCGCTCCACCTCGCTCGCCTGCGCCTCGCTCGAAGTCGCGTTTCTCCTCGCCTCCGCTCGCGCTCATTGTCGTCCTTCGCGCTCGCGTCGGCTCGGCGCTCCACCTCGCTCGCCTGCGCCTCGCTCGAAGTCGCGTTTCTCCTCGCCTCCGCTCGCGCTCATTTCTTCTTCTTTGGCGGCTCGGGCGGCGCGACGTCGTCGTCGAGCCACTGCTCGAACAGCCCCCGCATGGCGCGGCCGTCCTGCGTCGTCAGCTTGCCCGCGCGCGGCGGCGTCGCCGGGGGCGGCTTTCCGACCGGGGTCGGCTCGGTCGGATCCACGTCGCTATCGACCTTCTTGGCCACGGGCCCTATTCTACCGCGAGACATGCCCGCCGAGCGGTTCAAGCCGATGCTGTTCGCCGATCAGTCGCTCGACGAGCTGATCGCCACCATGTCCCCCCCGGGGGGCGTGCTCGCCGACGCGCGCGGCCTGCTCCTCGGCGGCGACGCGGCCGGCGCCGAGGTGGCGCTGGTCGCGGCCATGGTGGCCAATCCCGACGAGATCGGCACGTGGCACCGCCTGCTCCTCGGCGCCAGCCAGCTCGCTCGCGGGAGCCGCGACGCCGCCATCCGCACGCTGCGCGCCATCGCCGACGGCGCCGCGGAGTCGCGCCCGCGCCTGTGGGCGTGGCGCGCGCTGCGCGACGCGGGCGCGCCCCCCGACGACCCCGACGTGGTGCTCGGCGCCATCGTCGAGGTGAACACGGTCGAGGGCATCGACACGCTCGCCGCCTATGCCGACGGCAGCGCGCGCTACCTCCTCCACACCGGGCAGCGCGTCCTGTGGGATCGCCCCGATGGGCGGCTGGACGAGGCGATCGCCCGGGTCATGTCGGCCGCGCGCGCCGCGGTGCCGCACGTGCCGCCCGGTCGGCTCGCGGGCGACCCGGGCCCGCAGGTCGCGCGCCACACGCTCCTCACCGCCGGGGGGCTTCGCTCCATCGAGGAGCCGATGGCCGAGGCCAGCGTCGACGCCAGCCCGCGCGGTCCGCTGTTCGCGGCGCTGACGGATCTGCTCAAGCAGGTGCTGGCTATCGTGAAGTGGTGAACGGCTGGCTGAAGTCGAGCTTCAGCCGGTAGATCTCCGTCGGCGCCAGCTGTCCTTGCAGCCAGCTCGGGTCGTCGGTCCCCCCGAGCGGCGAGGTGTAGTTGTAGACGACGTACTGGCCGGCGGCCGGCTGCCACGTCGACGCGAAGCAGGTGTCGCCCTTCGACGGCAGGTCGAGGATGAACGACACCGACAGCGCCGTCGGATCGACCCGCCACAGCGAGCAGCGCTTGGGGCGGTTCCAGTAATCGATCTGGTAGGTGAGGTCCTGATCCGCCGGGGGCAGATCGCGCAGCATCAGATCGTAGTTGCCGGTCGGCGAGATGTTGCGGCGGGCGATGAGGTAGATGTCCGCGCCCTCGCGGAACAGGAGCGGCGAGTCGTATTTCTTGGGGTCGGCGACGCAGTGCCAGTTGCCGAGGTCGCCGGCCTCCGCGCGGCAGATCTTGGAGCCGAAGCCCGTGGCGTCGCCCGCCTCGTTGCGCACGACGGCGACGAGCGAGCCGTCGTCCTGGAGCACGAAATCGGTCTCCGAGCCGCCGCCCTCGAGGACCTTGGGCTGGCCGGCGACGACGGGGGCGAAGTTGCGCCCGTCCTGGGTGGTGAGGAAATGGATCTCGAGCGGGTTGCCCGTGCCGTTGTAGATGTTGCCGCCGCCGACGTAGGTGAGAAGGTAGGGGACGCCGTTCACCACCTTGGCGCGCCAGGGGATGAAGCCCGGCATGTAGAACCAGTCGGGATCGGTCCAGGTGCCGTCGGCGCGCCGCTCGGTGACCTTCATGCCCTGCGGCTCGAACAAGGCGGGGTTGTTGCCGAGGACGGCGAAGTAGAGGAAGAGCCTGCCGCCGAAGGCCAGGAAGCGCGGCTCGCGCAGGTCGGTGGCCATCGCGATCTTGGTCTCGAAGCGCCAGCTGTCCTCGTCGTCGGAGGAGACCACGTACATGACGGTGTCCGAGCTGGCGAAGTGATTCGGCGCGGTGCGGAAGGCGAGGTAGATGCGGCCGTCGTGGCGCACGACGTCGAGGTTGTTGTTGGAGACCTGATCCTTGACCTCGGCGGGGAGCCCGTCGGAGGGCACGACGACGACGGGCGCGGTCATGAACGTGGGCGGCGGCTCGCCGCCGCCGCACGCCGCGATCGCGAGGAGACCCGCCAGCCACGCCCGTCGCATGGCCGGATGATGGAAATCGGGCCGCGGGCTGTCAAGAACGGATGTCACGCGGGAATAGGGGGCGGACGCGGGCGGGTTTTCCCGGCAGGAGGCAAGACCATGAAGCTGTGGATACCGGCGCTGGCGGCGGCGCTCGTCTCCGGTGTCGGCGCGACCGCGTCGGCCAAGGAAGGTCCGGGGGTTTTGAAGGAGCGGTTCTCTCTCGGGGCGGGGTCGCGGCTCGGCATCCAGGTGCAGTCGATGCCGGCGCAGCTCCGCGCGTACTTCGGGGCGCCCGGCGGCGTGCTCGTCGCCTCGGTGGAAGAAGGCAGCCCCGCGGAGAAGGCGGGGCTCAAGGCGGGCGACGTGGTGATCGAGGTGGACGGCGCGCGCACGGACGAGCCGGGCGACGTGATCCGGGCGGTGTCGAAGAAACAGGAGGGAGAGGCGACGACCCTCGCGGTGATCCGCGACAAGCGGCGCATGTCGGTGACCGCGTACGTGCGCGGCCCCGCGGGCGGCGCGGGGATGGGGGCGTTCGATCGCCTGCCGCACGATCTCGCGCCGGACAACCTCGGCTTTCGCGGGTTCTCGCCCGAGGGGTGGCAGAAGCTCGAGGAGCGCCTCCAGGCGATCGAGAAGAGACTGGAGCAGCTCGAGAAGGCTCCCCCTCGGCGCTAGCGGTCGGGGGCGAGCGGATTCGCCACACTGGGGCAGGAAAGGCGCCCTCGAGCTCTCGGGATCACGTGTGAAAACGCCCCCCTTGCGCGCCCACACGCAAGGCACGGGACCTGCACCACCTCCTTCGGAAAGGGAGGCATACATGAGCATCCTCGGGGTCGTCCTGACCGGTCTCATCGTGGGCGCGATCGCGAAGCTGATCATGCCGGGCAAGGATCCTGGGGGCATCCTGATCACCATCCTGCTCGGCGTCGCCGGGTCGGTGGTCGCGTATTTCGTGGGACGCGCGGCCGGGTGGTATGCGAGCTACACCGACGGTCCGGGCATCGTCGCGAGCGTGGTGGGGGCGATTGTGGTGCTGGCGATCTATCGCTGGGGCTTGGGTCAAGGACAACTTCCGCGATCATGAAGAAGGTACTGGGATGGGCGGGCCTCCTGGTCGCGACGGGCGCGGCCGCGGTGGGGGCGTCGACCGCGGAGGACGCGCAGCCGGCGCAGCTGCGTTGGGACGCGGGCGTGGCGCCGCCGCCGCCGGAGAAGCCCCCCGGCATCGTCCCCAAGTCCCCGGGCCGGAAGCCGCCATCCCTCGCCGCCGACGCGGGCCCGCCGGGGGCCAAGCCGGGTGCGGCAAGCGACGCGCCTGGGACAGCGAACGGGTTTGAAAGCGACGTTGTTGCAAAGCGTTGACGTAGTCGTGGTCGCGGTCGCGGTCGTCGACGGCCACGGCGACGGCGACGGCGACGTGCTCGACTCCTAACGGCACAGCCGGGTCAACATCGCAACGATGGTATCGAAGAGCTCGATGCGCGCTGATGTGATGGGCGCCTTGGCACGTTGCCGCGCGACCGCGTCGCCGTCGCCGTCGCCGTCCACGTCGCCGTCCACGTCGCCGTCCACGTTCACGGATTTGAGACAGTTTCAAACTGTTCGGTGTCCTAAGGCCGCTTCGGCGGACGCGTCGGGGTGGGACCGGTGAGGGGGCGGATGATCGCCGACAGGACGTCGGGCCGGCCGTCCACGCGCGCGAGGTGCGGGTAGCGCTCGCCGCCGGCATAGTTGAGGCGATAGGCGGTGACGAACTCGCCGTCCTCGACGACGAGGTCCACCGCCTTCGACTTGACGCTCTGCTTGATCGCCTGGCGCAGGCGCTCGCGCGTCCAGCGGCGGCCGTTCACCGCGATGAGTGTCGCCCCCGGGGGCACCCCGGCCTTCGCCGCAGGCGAATCGGGGAGCACGTCGGGGATGTGCCCATCCTTGTCCACCATGAACCCGAGCGAGAAGCGCACGTCGGTCGCGTGCGTCCGCTCCTCCCGCGACGCGGTCATCGCCGGCAGCTCGTCGGTGAACACGAGCTTCCAGCCGCTCGCGTCGATGCCGCCCAGGGGCGCGCGGGGCGCGGTCGCGTACACCCGCTTGTCGAAGAACCCGTCCCAGTCGTAGGGCACGACCTGGTTCAGCGCCGCGATCACGTCGGCGCGCGCGTAGGCGACGACCTTGGGCGGCCCGCTCTCCCCGCCGTGAAACCGCCGGCAGAAGTCGTCGAGCGACGCCCTGCCGCCGCTCTTGTCGCGGAGGAGCGCGTCCACCTCCAGCCAGATGAGCTCGCTCTCGGGGTAGAAATCGACGCCGCGCCGCCGCGAGCGGCCGTCGGCGCTCGCGCGGTAGAGGATCTGCGCCGCGACCGCAGTGTCGACGAGCGGGCGCCACTCTCGCCCCTTCTGCGCGTCCATCTCCGCGGCGACGAGCGCCAGCTCGTCGCGGTAGTCCTCGGGCGACAGGAGGCCGCTGCGCGCGGTGAGGATCGACCCCAGGTACTGGGTCAGCCCCTCGTACACCCACAGGAGCTCGCCCTTCATGGGCGCCTCGAAGCTCCCCGGGGCCAGATCCGCCGGACGGCGGTACTTGCCGTTCCACGAGTGTGCCATTTCGTGCGGAAGGAGGCCCGCCTGGCTGCGCTCGTGATCGTCGTCGATGAGGAAGCGCTCCGACGTGCGGTCGTCGCTCGACTCGTGATGCTCCAGGCCGAACGCCGCCACGTGGTCCGACAGGGTCAGGAGGAACGTGTAGCTCGTGTAGTGGTGGGCGCCGAACAGCGCGTTCTCCTCGGCGGGCAGCTTCGCGATCGCCTGGATGAGCCAGGGTTTGGCGGCGAGCGCGGCCTCGCTGTCGGCGGCGACGAACAGGCGCACCGGCGGCTTGTCGAGCAGCGGGAAGACGCGGGTGTGCTCCCCCGCCAGGACCGGCGAGTCGACGAGGATCGTGAGCGACACCGGCGCGAACGTCATCTGCCCGCCGGCCTCGCGCGCGATGGGGAGCGACGTGCCGAGCTTCCACCCCGCCGGCAGCTTCACCGAGGCTGCGACCGTGACGTCGTCGGTGTTCGCGCCCTTGGGGTAAAGGACCAGGTAGTTCCACGAGATCGCCGCCAGCGAGGGCGTCGACGATCCGCCCGCGGTGAACCCCCCAACCCCGCCGGCGGGGAGGAGGAACGCGACGTCGGCCGCGATCGCGTCGGCGCCGGCGGGGACCTCGACGTGGAACGCGTACATGTTCTCGGCGTCGCGCCGCCACGCCAGCGGCTTGCCGCCGGCGCTCATCCTGAGATCGATGAGGTTCTGCACCGGCCCCGTCGGGCCATGCTCGCCCGGCAGCCACTTGGGATAGACGAGCGTGAGCGGACCCGGCTTGGCGGGGATCACCAGGTGCCCGCGCAGGAGGTTCCGCGGCGCTTCGCGCGCGTCGACATCGAGGGCGATCGGCTTTGCGGTCTGGGCGTGGGCGGCGAGCCCGGCGAAGAGGATGGCGACTAGGGTGGCGCTTCGCATGGCGCGAGAGTCTAGCCTAGATGTATCCCAGCATCAGCCCGCGCGACAGCAGCAGCCAGCCGTCGACCAGCACGAACAGGAGCAGCTTGAACGGCAGCGCCACCGCCGGCGCCGGCAGCGACGCGAGGCCCAGCGACGCCAGGACGGCCGAGACGAGGAGGTCGATGACAAGAAATGGCAGGAACACCAGGAACCCGATGACGAACGCTTCCTTGAGCTCGCTCGTCACGAACGCCGGCGCCAGCACCGCCAAGTCGTCCGCCGCCGCGTCCGCCCCGCGCAGCCGCCGCGCCACGTCGCGGAACGCCTCCACGTCGCGCGCGTGCGCGTGCTTGGCCAGGAACCGGCGCACCGGCTCGCGCGCGCGTCCGGCCGCGTCCGCGAGCGCGGCCGGGTCCTTCTTGGACAGCGCGGGTTCCACCTCGCGGTAGACCTCGGCGCCCACCGGCGCCATCACCGCCAGGGACAGGACGAGCGCCAGCCCGGTGATGACGATCGCCGGCGGCACCTCGGGCGCGCCCAGCGCATTGCGCAGGATCGACAGCACCACGGCAATCTTGGCGAAGCTCGTCAGGACCACCACGACGAACGGCACCAGCGCGAGCGCCGCCAGCAGCGCGACCGTGCCGAAGGAATTATCCATTCCCCTCCATCGCCGCCTCGATCTCCAGGCTCTCTTTGTCGCGGAAGATCGTCGCCGCCGCGAGGAGCTTGTCGCCCGCGTAGTAGCTCACCTTGGCGTTGCGCTCGGCGAAGCTCCCGTCGACCACGATGCGGTCCCACGTCTCGGCGTGGCCGACGTAGCTGATCTGCACGTCGTAGTGCTGGCTCCAGAAGAACGGCACCGACGTGAACCTCTCCCCCTTGCCCAGGATGTTGCGCGCCGCGGTCTGCCCCTGCCGCTCGGCCACCACCCAGTGCTCGATGCGCACGGACCGCCCCGTGCGCGGGTCGGGGTAGCGCGCCGCGTCGCCGGCGGCCCAGATGCCCGGGATGCTGGTGGCGAGGTGCTCGTCGACGACGATGCCGCGGTCGACCTTGAGCCCCGCCGCCTCGGCGAGCCCGACGACCGGCCGCACGCCGACGCCCATCACCACCAGCTCGGCGGTGATCTCGCTGCCATCGTCGAGGACGACCTTCTTGGCGTCGATCGATTTCGGCGTGTGCCCCAGGTGGAACGCCACGCCCTTCTCCTCGTGGAGCGCGCGGATGAAGTCGCCGAGCTCCGGCCCCATCACCCGCTCGAGCGGGCGCGCCTCCGGCGCCACCACGTGGACGTCGACGTTGCGCGCGCGCAGCGACGCCGCCACCTCGAGGGCGATGAAGCTCGCGCCGATCACCACCGCGCGCACCACGTGCGGCGTGCGGGCGATGATCGCGCGGCTGTCGGCGAGCGTGCGCAGCGTGTGCACGTGCGGCAGGTCGGCGCCCGGGATCGCGAGCCGGATCGGATCGGCGCCGGTCGCCAGGAGCAGCGCGTCGTACGGCCGCGTCCGCCCGTCGGCCAGCGTCACGCTGCGCCCGGCGGGGTCGATCGCCGACACGCGCGTGCCCAGCACGAGCTCGATGCCGTTCTCGCCGAAGAACTCGGGCGGGCGCAGCGGGATCCACTCCTCGGGCGCGGTCCCCGCCAGGTAGTCCTTGGACAGATTCGGCCGATCCACCGGCCCCGACGGCTCGTCGCCGATGAGCGTCAGCCGGCCGACGTACCCCTCGCGCCGAAGCATCTCGGCGCACGCGTGGCCGGCGGCGCCCGCGCCCACGATCACCACCTGGCGCGGCGCCGGCGGGCTGGCCACGTGCGCCGGGCGGGGCGGGGGGAGCTTCTCGACGACGAACGCCCTGTCGTCGCGCTTCTCCACCTTCCAGCAGGCGATGGGCGACAGCGCCGGCCCGCGCGCCGCGTGGCCCGTGCGCAGATCGAAGCAGGCGTGGTGCCACGGGCAGCGCAGCGTGTCCCCCACGACCAGGCCCTCGGACAGCGGGCCGCCGTAGTGGGTGCACGTCGCGCCGACGGCAAAGACGTCGTCGCCGCGGCGCACCAGCAGCACGCCCTCGCCGTCGGCGTGCCCGAGGAGCATCGCGCCGTCGGCGAGCTCCGCCCCGTCCTGTTTCAGATCCGGTCCCTCGAGCTTCGTGTCCTGTCCGCCCATGGATGGCGAATGTATCCTTTCGCCTCTGGTATCCTCAAGGGCGTGCTCACCATTTGCCCGGAGTGCGGCCAGACGTACGGCGGCCCGGGAGCGTGTCCGACGTGCGGCACGGCGCTCGTCGCCGTCGACGATCCGCTGCTCGGGCAGTCGATCGGCCCCTACCGGGTGACCAAGGTGCTCGGCGTCGGGGGGATGGGGCGCGTCTACCGCGCGGTCCAGCCGGCCATCGGCGCGCGGGTCGCGATCAAGGTGCTCGCCGTCGAGGGCACGAACGTCCGCGAGCTGGTCGACCGCTTCTTCGCCGAGGCGCGCGCGGTGAACCTCATCCGCCACGACAACATCGTCAACGTGATCGACCTCGGGATGTTCCCCGACGGACGCCCCTACATCGTGATGGAGTTCCTCGACGGGGCGCCGCTGTCGACGGTGCTGAAGGGCCGCGGCCGGCTGCCGCTGGGCACGCTCGCCCAGCTCATGGGCGAGGTCCTCGACGCGCTGGCGGCGGCGCACGGGCGCGCCATCTTCCACCGCGACCTCAAGCCCGACAACATCTGGGTGACCCACACCGGCCGCGCCAAGGTGCTCGACTTCGGCATCGCCAAGCTCGATCCCAGCCTGTCGGGGCAGAGCCGGGCCACGCGCACCGGGGCGGTGCTGGGCACGCCGAGCTACATGTCGCCGGAGCAGGCCATGGCCAAGCCGGTCGACGCGCGCAGCGATCTCTACTCGCTCGGCGTGATCCTCTACGAGGGGGTCGCCGGCGCGCCGCCGTTCGTCGCCCCGTCGCTGTACGAGCTCATGCGCATGCACCTCGAGGACGTGCCGCGCCCGCCGCGCGCGATCCGCTCCGGGCTGCCGCCCGCGTACGAGGCGGTGATCCTGCGCGCGCTGGACAAGGACCCGGCGCGCCGCTTCCAGAGCCCGGGGGAGATGGCCGCGGCGTTGATGGACGCCGCGCGGACGCTGCCGCCGGCGGAGTGGGCGACGCTGCGCATGACCGAGGCCGATCGGGCGCTCGCGCCGCCGACGCCGTCGCCGATGGCCGCACCGGCGGCGCGGCCGGCGTCGCACGCGGGGCTGTGGGCGGGCGTCGGCGCCGCGGTGCTCGGCGTGGGTGCGGCCGCGGTGGCGGTGGTCGCGACGCGCGGCAGGGGCGACGCGGCGACGGCGGTGCCCGACGCTGGGAAGGCGATCGCGGCCCCCGCGCCGGAGCCTCGGGCCCCGCCCCGTCCCGACGCTCAGCCGGCGCCCAAGGGCATCTCCGACCCCGCGCGCTTCGACGGGCTCGACTACCTCGACGAGGCGACGCGCCTCGCGCGCGCGCGCATGGACGACGCCGAGCTCACCATGATGTACCTTCCCAACGTGCGCCCCGACGGGCTGTCCGACTTCACCGCGTCGTCGTACGCGGTGGCGCAGTACCATTTCCGCTCGCCCCGGGCGTCCCGGCGCGGCGACCGGCCGCTCGGCACGGAGCTCCCCTGCCTGCTGCAGATCTTCGCCACCACCTACGCCGGCGTCCGCGTCGACGCGCGCAGCGACGCGCGCTGCGACAACGCCATCGTCGGCAGGCCGCGGTGCACGCCGCAGCAGGTGTGGGACAGGGCCCTCGCCGGCGGCGCGCCGCGGAACGCCGTCGCCACCATCATCTGGACGATGAACTCGGTCAGCCAGAAGAAGAACTGGATCTTCATGATCGGCACCGACGGATCGACGACGCAGATGATCCAGGATGACTGCCCAGCGAGCGAGCGGAGCCGCCGATGAGGCGACCCTGGAGCGAGGCGCAGCCGAAGCGACCTGGAGCCCGGCGGCGACGCGAGCGAGCGGTGCAACAGTGACCCTTCCTGCCGCCCCCGCCACCCCGCTCCTCCCCGACGGGACGCCCGCGTTCGGCGCCTACGAGGGCATGTGCCGGCGCGTGTCGTGGGACGGCATCCGCGGCGCCCCCGGACCGGTGTGGCGCTTCCTCCACGCGAAGAAATGGCACTACGTGTCCATCGCGGGCCCGCGCGTCGTGTTCGCCATGGCGATCGTGAACCTCGGCTGGGTGGGGAGCGCGTTCGCCTACGTGTTCGACCGCGTGGACCGCGTGCTGCGCGCGAACCTGTCGCTCACCGGCCTTCCGCCGCTCGTCGCCGACCGACCCGGCGAGGGGGCGGTGTCGACGGTGTCGGGTCGCGGCGCGCACCTGCGCCTCGAGCGCCCCGAGGGCTCGTCGCTGTGGCGGCTGCACGGGCGGTGGCGCTCGCTCGCCGTCGACGCCACGCTCGACGCCGCCGCGGCCGCGCCGACGCTGTGCGCGGTGGCCCGCATCGAGGGCGGCGCCGCCAACTGCACCCACAAGACGCCGTGCCTCCCCGCCGCCGGGACGATCGTGGCCGAGGGCGTGACCTATTCGCTCGACGCGCACGTCGGCGCGCTCGACCACACCGTGGGCCTGCTGGCGCGCGACACGCGCTGGAAGTGGGTGTCCGCCGCGGCCCCGGGCGTGGCGGTCAACCTCGTCGAGGGGTTCAACGGCCCGGTCGAGAACGCGGTGTGGCTCGGCGGCGCGATCCATCCCGTCGGGGCCGCCGAGATCCTCTACGACGTCCGCACGCCGCGCTCCCCGTGGCGCATCCGCACCGCCGACGGCAGCGTCGACCTCGTCTTCACCCCCGAGGGCGAGCGGAGCGAGGACAAGAACCTCGTCGTCGCCGCCAGCAAGTACGTCCAGCCGATCGGGACGTTTCGCGGCAAGCTTCTCACCAAGGAAGTCGACGGCCTGGTCGGCGTCACCGAGGACCACGCCGCCCGGTGGTGAATGTGCACCATCATCCTCCTCCGCCACGCGCATCCCGCGTTCCCGACGATCGTCGCCGCGAACCGCGACGAGCTCTACGCGCGCGTCACGCGTCCGCCGCACCTCCTCGCCCGGTCGCCGCGCGTCCTCGCCGGCCTCGACGTCGAGCACCACGGCACGTGGATGGGCGTGAACGAGCACGGCGTCCTCGTCGGGCTCACCAACCAGCGGACGTTCCGCCCGCGCGACACGTCCAAGCGGACGCGCGGCGAGATCGCGCTCGGCGCGCTGCGCGCGGGCACGCTCGCCGACGCCGAGGCGTTCCTCGCCGGCATCGACCCCGCCGTCTACAACCCGTTCAACCTCGTCGTCGCCGACGCGCACGGCGCGCGCGCCTACTACGGCCGCGACGGGTGGAGCCGCGAGGACATCCCCGCCGGCCTGTCCGTGCTGCCCAACGACCGCCTCGATTCGCCCTGGTTTCCCAAGGTGGCGCGTGCGCGCGCGCTGGTGGCGCCGCTCCTGTCGCTCCCCTGGCCGGAGCTGCGGCCGGCGCTGTTCCGCGCGCTCGGCGACCACGACAAGCCGGAGGCGTTCCCCCCGACGCCGCCGGGCATCGACCGCGCCTTCGTGCGGGAGCTCCACGCCCTGTGCGTCCACACGCCCGTGTACGGCACGCGCTCGGCGATGGTGGCCGCGCTCCGCCCCGGCGCGGTCGCCGAGGTGTGGTTCGCCGACGGACCGCCGTGCACGACCGCGCCGGTGGACGCGACGCCCCTCCTCGCGGTACGGTGACGGCGTGACGGGGGAGATCCTCATCCGGCTGGCGCGCGAGTCGCTGTTCCTGGCGCTGGCGCTGGCCGCGCCCGTCGTGCTGGCGACGCTCGTCGTCGCCGTCGCCGTGGGCGTGCTCCAGGCCGCGACGCAGGTGCAGGACGCGACGGTCGGCTTCGCGCCCCGCGCGGCGGCGGTCACGGTCGCGCTGGTCGTGACCGCGCCATGGATCGGCGCCGAGCTCGTGCGCTTCGCCCAGGTCGTCCTCGACCTGATCCCGCGCGTGACGTGACGCCGATCCTCGTCGCCGCGGCGCGCGTGGCGCCCATCTTTCTGATCGCGCCCTTCTTCGGCGGCCAGGCGGTGCCGGTGTGGGTGCGCATCCTCCTCGCCGGCCTGTTCGCCGCGCTGCTGGCGCCGACGTTGCCCGCCGCCGGCGTGCCCCCGCTGCTCCTGGTGAAGGAGGCGGCCATCGGCCTGTTCCTGGGCTTCCTCGCGTCGCTCCCGCTCTGGGCCGCCGAGGCGGCCGGCTCGCTCGCCGACCCGCGCCTCGGACGGTTCGCGCTCCTCCTCGGCATCGCGGTCTTCTTCCTCGGCGGCGGGCACCTCGCGTTCGTGCGCGCGCTCGCCGCCTCCTACGACGCGATCCCCGTCGGGATCCTCCCGGCGCGCATCCCCACCGACGCGGCGCTGCGCGCCACCGCCCAGCTCGTCGCCAGCGCGGTCGGCCTGGCCGCGCCGGTCCTGGCGGCGCAGGTCGTGATCTTCGTCATCCTCGCCGCCGCCGGTCGAGCGGCGCCCGCGTACGGCGCGGTGCGGGCGCTGGCGGTCCCTTTCGCGTTCCTTCTGTCCGTCGGGGCGCTGGCCCTGGCGGTCCGCGGCGAGCTCGCCTCCTCCGTCGGGCGCCTGGTGCTTGACATCTCCCCGTAGTCATTCAAGATCCACCCTCATGACCAGATTGACCTTGCTCCTCGGCGCGGCGTTCACCGTCGCCGCCTGCTCCAAATCCGACCCGCAGATCGCCTACAAGCTCGACCAGCTCGACAAGAAGCTCGACGCGATCTCCAAGAAGGTCGACCAGATGCAGGCGTTGCGGCCGGCCCGGCCGCAGCCGGCGCCCCCGCCGGCCGCGGATCCCAACAGCGTCTACTCGGTGAGCATCGCCGACTCGCCGGTGAAGGGCCCGGCCAACGCGAAGGTGACCATCGTTGAGGCGGCGGAGTTCGCCTGCCCGTTCTGCCGCATGGCCGAGCCGACGCTGGAGCGCATCGCCAAGGAGTACCCGAACGACGTCCGCTTCGCGTTCAAGCACTTCGTGGTGCACCCGCAGATCGCGACGACGCCGGCGCTGGCCACGTGCGCGGCGCAGAAGCAGGGCAAGTTCTGGGAGATGAAGAAGGCGATCTGGGACAGCGCGTGGGAGATGACCGACCGTCCCAAGATGAAGGACCCGCAGCTCCTCAGCCAGGCGAACATGGAGAAGCTCGCCGGCGACCTCGGCCTCAACATGGACAAGTTCAAGAGCGACATGGGCGGCCAAGGGTGCAAGGACCTCATCGCCCAGCAGCAGCAGGCGATGTCGCAGGTCGGCGTGGACGGGACCCCGGGGTTCTTCGTCAACGGCCGGCCGCTCTCCGGCGCGCAGCCGTTCGAGAGCTTCAAGGCCGTCATCGACGAGGAGCTCAAGAAGGCCGACGAGGCGATGAAGAAGGGCACCAAGGCCGAGGAGTACTACGAGAAGGCAGTGGTGCAGGGCGGCAAGAAGGGCCGCGGCTAACCGACCTACTTCCGCCGCAGGATGTCGAGCAGCCCCGCCCGCGGCTCGCTGCGCGCGGCGGCGAGCGCCGCCTCCACCACGGCCGGGTCGAGCTCCGCCAGGAGCGTGACCGGCCCGCCCTCGCTCGTGCCGACGAAGAAGATCTTCCCCGCCGCGTCCACGATGTAGAGCGTCCGCCGCGGCTCGAGGGGGAGGCGCGCCACGACGCGCAGCGGGCCGTGGCCGCCGCCCGAATACAGGCGCCGCACCCCGAAGCGCAGGATGAGCCACGCGACGGCGCAGACGACGGCCAGGACGAGGAGGGTCTGGAGGAGAAACGTGCCGTAGGACGGCTCGGGCACTACTCGGTCTTCTTGGCCTTGGCGGGCTTCTTCTCGGCCTTGGGCTTCTCGGCCTTGGCCTTCTCTTCCTTGCCCGCCTTGGCGGCCTTCGCGCCCTTCTCGGGCTCGGCCTTCGCGGTCGCCTTGGGCTTCTCCGCGACCGCCGCCGCCGTGAGCTCGACGAACGACATCGGCGAGGCGTCGCCCACGCGGATCCGCGTGGGCAGGACGCGCGTGTAGCCGCCCGGTCGGCCGGCGAAGCGCGGGGCGACCTCGTAGAACAGCTTGTGGAGCGCGTCCGGCTGCTTCAGCACCCGGCCGGCCTGGCGCAGGGCGTGGACGACCTTCTGGCGCTCGGCGGCGGACAGCTTGGCCCTGTCCTTGGCGGCGAGGTCGGCCACCGAGGCGCCCCACGAGATCGTCCGGTCGGCGATCCGCGACAGCTCCTTGGCCTTGGGCGAGGTGGTCTCGATGCGCTCGTGGATCACCAGCGAGGCGACCATGTTGGAGAACATCGCCTTCCGGTGGGCCGACGTGCGCGAGAACTTCCGACCCGCTTTCTGGTGACGCATGGGCGCCTCAGACCTTCTTCGGCGGGGTCTGGTTCCCCGGCCAGTTGTCGAGCTTCATTCCCAGACTGAGGCCCATCGACGACAGGATCTCCTTGATTTCCTTCAAGGATTTCCGGCCGAAGTTCTTGGTCTTCAGCATCTCCGCCTCGGTCTTCTGCACCAGCTCGCCGATGTACTTGATGTTGGCGTTCTGCAGGCAGTTGGCCGAACGGACCGACAGCTCGAGCTCGTCGACTGTGCGCCACAGGTTCTCGTTGAGCTTCTCCTGCTCCTCGTTGACCGGCGACTCGATCGGCTCCGGCTGCTCCTCGAAGTTGATGAAGATCGTCAGCTGCTCCTTGAGGATCTTGGCGGCGAACGCCACCGCGTCGTCCGGGCGGAGCGCGCCGTTGGTCCACACCTCGAGCGTCAGCTTGTCGTAGTCGGTCTGCTGCCCCACGCGCGCGTTGGTCACCGTGTAGTTGACCTTCTTCACCGGGGAGAACAGCGAGTCGATGGGGATCACGCCCACCGACATGTTCGGCGTCTTGTTCTTCTCGGCGGGCGCGTAGCCCCGCCCCATGCCGACGTGGATCTCCATGTGGATCTTGCCGCCGCGGCTGAGCGTGCAGATGTGGTGATCCGGGTTCAGCACCTCGACGCCGTCGACCAGCGCGAGGTCGCCCGCGGTCACCTTGCCCTCGCCCTCCTTGTCGAGCCGCACGATCTTCGACCGCGCGTCGTGCATGCGGAGGAGGACCTCCTTGAGGTTGAGGACGATGTCGGTCACGTCCTCGACCACGTCGGCGAGGGTGGAGAACTCGTGCAGCGCGCTCTCGATCTTGACCGCGGTGATGGCCGCGCCCTGGAGCGACGACAGGAGGATCCGCCGGAGCGAGTTGCCGATGGTGATGCCGAACCCGCGCTCGAGCGGCTCGCACACGAACTTGCCGTAGGTGTCGCTCCGCTCCTCCACGTCCAGACGACGCGGCCGGATGAGCTCGCGCCAGTTCCGGGCGATCAGGGCCTGCTGCGTCGAAGTCATCGTAGACATCTCGTTTGCACCTCTTTGTTGCCCTCTCACTTCAAAAGAATTACTTCGAGTACAGCTCGACGATGAGCTGCTCGCGGATGGGCAGCGTGACGTTCTCGCGCGCCGGCAGCGCCTTCACCCGACCCTGGAACGCTTCCTTGGCCAGCTCCAGCCAGTCGGGCACGCCGCGGCGCTCCACCGCGCCCAGCGAGTCGATGATGCGCGCGATCTTGCGCGACGACTCGCGAATCTCCACCACGTCGTTCGCCCGCACCAGGTACGAGGGAATGTTGACCTTGCGACCGTTGACCTTGAAGTGGCCGTGGCGCACGAGCTGCCGCGCCTCGGCGTGGTCGGACGCGAAGCCCAGACGGTAGACGACGTTGTCGAGGCGCCGCTCGAGCAGCTGGATGAGGTTCTCGCCGGTGACGCCCTTCATCCGCGACGCCTTGTAGTAGTAGCCGCGGAACTGGCGCTCGGCGATCCCGTAGATGCGCTTGACTTTCTGCTTCTCGCGCAGCTGCTCGCGGTAGTCAGACGGCTTCTTGCGGCGCGCCTGGCCGTGCTGCCCCGGCGGATAGGCCCGCCGCTCGTACCCGCACTTGTCGGTGTAGCAGCGGTCGCCCTTGAGGAACAGCTTCATGTCCTCGCGCCGGCAGAGCCGGCAGACTGGTCCGGTGTAACGTGCCATCGTCGATTTCCTTTATATCGTCTCGCTCGCGTCGGCCTCGGCGCTCCAAGTCGCTTCGGCTGCGCCTCGCTCCAGGGTCGCTTGCATCCTCGGCCTCCGCTCGCTCGACATCAGACCCGGCGCCGCTTGGGCGGCCGGCAGCCGTTGTGCGGGATGGGGGTGATGTCGCGGATGAGCGTGATCTTGAAACCCGCGGCCTGCAAGGCCCGCAGCGCCGACTCGCGCCCCGACCCCGGCCCCTTCACGTACACCGCCACGCTGCGCATGCCGTGCTCCTGCGCCTTCTTGGCGGCGTCCTCGGCGGCGAGCTGCGCGGCGAACGGCGTCGACTTGCGCGAGCCCTTGAACCCGCGCACGCCCGCCGACGACCAGGCGATGACGTTGCCCGATACGTCGGTGATGGTGACGATCGTGTTGTTGAACGTCGACTGGATGTGGGCGATCCCCGACTGGACGTTCTTCTTGACCTTCTTCTTCGTCTTCGGCTTCGACATATCCGTTTATCTACCTTCTTGTTCCGTTCGCTCGCGCGGGCGCGGCGCTCCGGGTCGCTTCGGCTGCGCCTCGCTCCAGGGTCGCGTCGTCCCTCGCCCGCGCTCGCTCACTTGGCGCCGGTCCCCGCGCCGCCGCCGGCTCCGGCGGTCGTCGTCGGCTTCTTGCGGATCATGCCCTTGCGGGGGCCCTTGCGCGTGCGCGCGTTGGTGTGGGTGCGCTGGCCGCGCACCGGCAGGCTGCGGCGGTGCCGCAGGCCGCGATAGCAGCCGAGGTCCATCAGGCGCTTGATGTTCATCGACACCTCGCGCCGCAGGTCGCCCTCGACCTTGAAGGAGGCCTCGATGATGTCGCGGATGCGGCGGATCTCGTTCTCGTCGAGGTTGTCGGTGCGCTTGTCCAGGGAGACGTCCGCCTTCTTGAGGATGTCCTGGGCGGTCGGCTTGCCGATGCCGTAGATGTAAGTCAGCGCAATCTCCATTCGCTTGCCGCGCGGGAGGTCGACGCCTGCGATACGAGCCATCTTGCTTCTCCTAACCCTGACGCTGTTTGTGCTTGGGGTTCGACGGACAGATCACCCGGACCACGCCCTTGCGCCTGATGATCTTGCACTTGTCACAAATCTTCTTGACCGACGCTCTGACTTTCATGGTGGTGCTCCGCTACGGCCTCGTGAGGACGAACGGACCGTCCTCCGTGATGGCGACCGTGTGCTCGAAGTGGGCGGACAGCGACTTGTCCTTGGTCACGGCCGTCCACTTGTCCCCGAGCACTTCGACCTCGTGAGTGCCCGCGTTTACCATGGGTTCGATGGCAAGCACAAGCCCTGGTTTCAGCCGGTACCCCTTGCCCGGACGCCCGTAGTTGGGCACCGGGGGGTCCTCGTGCATCTGGCGCCCGATGCCGTGGCCGCAGAAGTCGCGCACGACAGAAAACCCATGCTTTTCAGCATGTTGCTGAACCGCCCAGCCGATGTCCTCGATCCGGTTGCCGGCGACCGCCGCCTGGAGCCCCAGCCCGAGCGACTCCCGGGCGACGTCCACGAGCTTCTGGGCGTCCTCGGACACCTTTCCGACGGTGATCGTGCGGGCCGAATCGCCGCACAGGCCGTGCTTGAAAACGCCGAAATCGATGCCGATGACGTCGCCCTCGGCGAGGATCTCGTCCTTGCGGGGGATGCCGTGGACGACGACGTGGTTGATGCTGGTGCACAGGACCGCCGGGTAGCCGTGGTAGCCGAGGAACGCCGACACGACCTTGTGGCGGGCGATCTCCTTGCGCGCGATGTCGTCGAGCTGCCACGTCGACACGCCGGGCGCGATCGCCGCCTCGAGCACATCCAGGATCTCGTTCACGATGAGACCCGTCTCCCGCATGAGCCGGATCTCTTCGGGAGACTTGTAGATGATGCGCATGTGGCGTTCGGAAAAATACATGGCCCTCTAAGTTAAGTCGCCTCCAGCGCGGAAGCCAGCCGAGCGAACACCTCGTCCTGCGGCCCCACGCCGTCCACCCGGCGCAGGAGCCCCTTCCGGTCGTAGTAGTCGATGAGCGGGGCCGTGTCGCGATGGTACGCGTCGAGGCGCGCCTGGATCTTCTCCGGGCGGTCGTCGGGCCGCTGGATGAGCTCGCTGCCGTCGAAGTCGCACGTCCCCGCGACCTTGGGCGGAGCGAACTCGAGGTGGTAGGTGTGCTGGCACTTCACGCAGGTGCGGCGGCCGCTGTTCCGGCGCACCACCTCGGCGTCGGGAACGTCCATGAGCACCGTCGCGGACAGCTTGCGCCCGCGGGCGGCAAGCAGCTTGTCGAGCGCGTCGGCCTGGCCCGTCGTGCGCGGAAACCCGTCGAAGATCGCGCCGTTCTTCGTGATGTCGCGGCCGAGCTTGTCGTCGATCAGCGCGATGACGATGTCGTCGGACACGAGCTTGCCCGCGTCCATGATCGCCGCCACCTGCTTGCCGAGCTCGGACCCCGCGGCCCGCGCATCGCGCAGCATGTCGCCGGTGGACAGCTGGGGGACCTGCAGCTTGGCGGCCAGGCGCTTGGCCTGCGTCCCTTTCCCCGCCCCGGGAGGCCCGAGCAAGATGACCAGGTAGTCTTTCATGGTGCCGTTCGAGCCCTACCTCGGCCGCGCGGACGTGCGTCCGCGTATGCGTGGGCCCTTGGGGCCGGTGAAGCCCTCGTAGTGGCGGGTGATGAGGTGGGACTCGATCTGCTGGACCGTGTCCAGCGCGACGCCCACCACGATGAGGAGGCCCGTTCCGCCGAAGTAGAACGGCACCTTCAGCTTGGACTGCAGGAGCACCGGCAGCATGCACACGAAGGAGATGTACAGCGCTCCGGCGAACGTGATGCGCGACAGCACGCGATCGATGTACTCGGCGGTCTTCTTGCCCGGGCGGATGCCGGGTATGAAGCCGCCGTGCTTCTTCAGGTTGTCGGCAATGTCCACCGGATTGAAGATGACCGCGGTGTAGAAGTAGCAGAAGAAGATGATGAGCAGGACGTACGTGAACTCGTAGCGCCAGTCGCCGGGACGCAGCGCGTCGGCGATGGTGTGGAGCCACCCCATGCCCGCCATGTTCGCGATCTGCGACGGGAACAGGAGGATCGACGAGGCGAAGATGGGCGGGATCACGCCCGAGGTGTTGATCTTGAGCGGCAGGTGCGTGGTCTGCCCGCCGTACATCTTTCGCCCGACGAGACGTTTCGCGTACTGGACGGGCACGCGCCGGTAGCCGCGTTCGAAGAACGTGATGGCGGCGACGGTGCCCACCACCACGCCCGCGATGAGCAGGACGTCGAACCCGGTGAAGTCGCCCATCTTCTGCACCTGCCACAGGCGGATGAGCGCGTCCCACAGGCCGGCGACGATGCCGGCGAAGATGATGAGCGAGATGCCGTTGCCGATGCCCCGCTCGGTGATCTGCTCGCCCAACCACATGATGAACGCGGTGCCGGTGGTGAGCGACAGCATCGTCATGAGCCGGAAGCCCCAGCCGGGGTTCGCCACGACCTCGGCGGCGCCGCCGCTGAGGCCGCCGCGGCCGAGCGACTCGAGCCAGGTGGCGATGAAGAACGACTGGACGAGCGAGATGATGACGCAGCCGTAGCGCGTGTACTGGTTGATCTTGCGCCGGCCCTGCTCGCCTTCCTTGTTGAGGCGGTCGAGCGCCGGGACGACCACCGTGAGGAGCTGGAGGATGATCGACGAGGTCACGTACGGCATGATGCCGAGCGCGAACAGCGACAGCTTCTCCAGCGCGCCGCCGGAGAACATGTTGAACAGGCCGAGGAACGATCCGGATCCGCCCTGGGAGATGACGTTCTTCATCTCCACCCGGTTCACGCCCGGCGTGGTGACGAACACGCCGATCCGGTACACGGCCAAGCAGGCCAGCGTGAACAGGATCCGCCGCCGGAGCTCCGGGACCTTGCTGATATTGCCGATCGTGGACGCCAAGGTTCCCTACGTCACGCCGCGTGCGGCGGCTTGGTGGTTTCGATCAGCTCCGCCGACCCACCCGCCTGCTCCAGCTTGGACTTGGCCGCCGCGGAGAACGCGTGCGCGTGGACGTTGAGCTTCTTGCCCACGTCGCCCTCGCCGAGGATCTTCACCCGCGGCGTCGTCTTGGGCACCATGCCGGCGCCCTTGAGCATGTCGACGTCGACCTTGCCCTCGTCGAAGCGCTCGGCGATGTGGCCGACGTTGACCGGGAAGTACTCGGTGCGGAACGGGTTCTTGAAGCCGCGCTTGGGCAGCCGGCGCTGCATGGGCATCTGGCCGCCCTCGAAGCCGATGCGCGCGCCGTGGTGGCCCGTGCGCGCCTTCTGGCCCTTGACGCCCTTGCCGGCGGTCTGGCCGGTGCCCGACCCCATGCCGCGCCCGATGCGCTTCTTTCTGCGGTTGGCGCCGGCGTTGCCCCTGAGCTCGTGAAGCTTCGTGCCCATGATCATCTACTCCGCCGCCTCGACGCGCACCATGTGCGCGACGGCGCGAATCATGCCGCGGATGGCCGGCGTGTCGTTGAGGACGACGCTCTTGTGCAGGCGGGTGAGCCCCAGTCCCTTGATCGTGTCCTTGTGCTTCTGCGGGCGGTTGGTGCCGCTCCGAACCAGCGTGACCTTCAGCTTGAGCGCCATGGCGGTCCCCTCACGTCGCGTAGAGATCGTCCACCGACCGGTTGCGCAGGCGCGCCGTCTGCTCCGCCGAGCGGAGCATCTTGAGCGCCTCCACCGTCGCGTGGATGACGTTGTGCGGGTTTCGCGATCCGATGCACTTGGTGAGGATGTCCTGGATCCCCGCGACTTCCAGCACGGGGCGGACCGCGCCGCCGGCGATGATGCCGGTGCCGGGCGACGCCGGGCGGAGGAGGACGCGGCCCGAGCCGAACACGCCGATCACCTCGTGCGGGATCGTGCCCTTCGCGAGCGGCACCTTGAAGATGTTCTTCTTCGCCTGCTCGGTGCCCTTGCGGATCGCCTCCGGCACCTCGTTGGCCTTGCCGAGCCCGGCGCCCACGTGCCCGTTCTGGTCGCCGACCACCACGAGCGCGGCGAACGAGAACCGCCGGCCGCCCTTCACGACCTTGGCGACGCGATTGATGTGGACCATCCGGTCCACGAGCTCGCCGACTTCATCCAGATTGATGGCCACGATCGTTCTCCTAAAACTTCAAGCCCGCCTCGCGGGCGCCGTCGGCGACCGCGCTCACGCGGCCGTGGTAAATGAAGCCGTTCCGGTCGAACACGACGATGTCGACGCCCTTGGCGAGGAGCTTCTTGGCCACCGCCTGGCCGATCGCCTTGGCCCGGTCCTTCTTGGACTTGCCGGCGAGCTGGCCGGCCAGGCCCTCCTCGAGGTCGGACGCCGCGGCCAGGACCTGGTTGGTCGTGTCGTCCACCGCCTGCGCGTAGATGTGCTTGGCCGACCGGAACACGGACAGCCGCGGGCGCTGCGCCGTACCCGAAATCTCCTTGCGGATCCGCGCCTTGCGATTGACTCGCGCGGCCACCTTGTCGTTTTTCAGCTTCCTCACCGCGGGCATCGTCGTCCTTCTTCCTTAGGCGGCGCCGGTCTTCCCGACCTTGCGCTTGATCGTCTCCTCGATGTACTTCACGCCCTTGCCCTTGTACGGCTCGGGGGGGCGGAACGACCGCACCTTCGCGGCCGTCTGGCCCAGAAGCTCCCGGTCGCTGCTGGTCAGGGTCACGACGTTCTTCTCCACCTTCGCGGTCACGCCCTTGGGGAGCTGGTAGTTGATGGGGTGCGAGAACCCGAGCGTCATGTTGAGCTTGTCCCCGGCGACCTCGGCCTTGTAGCCGACGCCGTTGATCTCCAGCTTGCGCTCGAATCCTTTGGTCACGCCGTCCACCATGTTCTGCACGAGCGCCCGCACCAGACCGTGCCGGGCCCGCGTGGCCGGCTCGTCGCCGCCGCGCTCCACCATCACCTGCGCCTTCTCCACCTTTACCGTGACCAGGTCGGGGATCTGACGCTTGAGCTCGCCTTTCGGTCCCTTGACCGCGATCTGCCCCTCCTTGAGCGTGACGGTCACGCCCGAGGGGATGGTCACCGCTTTCTTTCCGATCCGCGACATGGCTACCACACCTCGCAGATGACCTCGCCGCCGATGCCCAGCTTGCGGGCCTGGCGGTCGGTCATGACGCCCTTGGATGTCGACACCACGGCGGTGCCCAGCCCGCCGCGCACCTTGGGGAGCTTCCCGGTGTTGACGTAAGCGCGCTGCCCCGGCTTGGACACCCGCCGGAGGCCGGTGATGGCCGGGCGGTTGCCCGCGTCCCAGCGGAGGGTGATCGACAGCGTCTTGCGCCAGCCGTCCGCCGTCTCCGAGACGGCGGTGAAGAATCCCTCCTGCTTGAGGAGCTCCGCGATCTGCAGCTTGAGCTTGGACCCCGGCAGGTCGAGCGTGGTCTTGCGGCTGAGGATCGCGTTGCGGACGCGCGCCAGGAAATCGGCAATCGGGTCGGTCATCGTCTTAACCTCGGGTCACCAGCTCGACTTGATCACGCCCGGGATTTCGCCCTTGAGCGCCAGGCCGCGGAAGCAGATGCGGCACATCTGGAACTTCCGGATGTACGACCGCGAGCGGCCGCAGATGGGGCACCGGTGGCGGTACCGGACCTTGAACTTTTCCACACGCGGAGTCATTTGCGCCAGACGAGCCATGGTGTCCTCTTACTGCCGGAACGGCATCCCCAGGTGGCGAAGGAGCGCCCGCCCCTCCTCGTCGGTCCTCGCCGTCGTCACTATCGAGACGTTGAGTCCCTTGATCTTGTCGATCTTGTCGTAATTGATCTCCGGGAAGATGATCTGCTCGCGGATCCCCAGCGAGTAGTTCCCCCGCCCGTCGAAGGCGCGCGGCGACACTCCCTTGAAGTCGCGCACGCGCGGCAGCGCCAGCGACACCATGCGGTCGAGGAACTCCCACATGTGCTCGCGCCGCAGCGTCACCATGACGCCGATCTTCTGCCCCTGCCGGAGCTTGAAGTTGGCGATGGCCTTCTTGGCGCGCGTGACGACCGGCTGCTGGCCGGTGATCGCGCGCAGCTCCTCCACCGCCGTATCGAGAAGCTTCGGGTTCCCCGTCGCCTCGCCAAGGCCGATGTTCACCGAGATCTTGTCGAGCCGCGGCACCTGCATCGGGTTCGTGTAATTGAACTCCTTCATCAGGCGCGGGACGACCTCCTTGGCGTAGTACGCCTTGAGGCGCGGCGGGCCGCTGCGCTTGTAGACGCCGGCGGGCGCCGCCTCGGGCTTCTTGCCCTTGCCCTTGCCTTCGCCCTTCTTTGCGGCGCCCTTGCCCTCGCCCTTGGCGGCCTTCTCGCCCTTTTCTGGCTTGTCGCCCTTGTCACCCTTGTCGGGCTTCTCCGCCTTCTCGGGCTTGTCCGCCTTGTCCTTCTTGGCGGGCTTGTCGTCCTTCTTGTCTTTGTCCTTGTCGGCCATGTTCGGGCGTCCTACATCGTGGGCTCGGGAACGACCTCGCCCGTCTTCTTGCAGACGCGGATCTTCTTCCCGGCCTCGTTGACCACGATCTTCACCTTGATCGCCTTCTTCTGCTTCTCGCTCCACAGGGAGACGTTCGAGATGTGGACGGAGCCCTCCTTCTCGATGATGCCGCCCTGTGGGGTCTTCTGCGACGGCTTGGTGTGGCGCTTGACCATGTTCACGCGCTCCACCACCACGCGGTCCTTCTTGTGGAGCACGCGCAGCACCTTGCCCCGCTTGCCCTTCTCCTTGCCGGCGATGACGACCACCAGGTCGCCGCGATGCACGTAGGACATGGCTAGAGAACCTCCGGCGCCAGCGAGATGATCTTCATGAACTTCTTGGCGCGCAGCTCGCGGGCCACCGGCCCGAAGATGCGCGTCCCGATGGGCTCGTTGTCCTTGTTGATGAGCACCGCCGAGTTCGTGTCGAAGCGGATGTAGCTGCCGTCGGCGCGCGCGATCTCCTTGGCGGTCCTCACGATCACCGCCTTGGCGACGTCGCCCTTCTTCACCTTGGCGCCGGGGATCGCCTCCTTGATCGACACGACGATGATGTCGCCCACCGAGGCGTACTTGCGCTTGGAGCCGCCCAGGACCTTGATGCAGAACAGCTTCTTCGCGCCGGAGTTGTCGGCGACGTCCAGCGTCGATTGCATCTGGATCATCGTCACACCTCCACGGGCCGCTCGAGCAGCCGCGCGACCCGCCAGCGCTTGTCGCGCGACAGCGGCCGGCTCTCGACGATCTCGACCCGGTCGCCGATCTTGTACTCGTTCTTCTCGTCGTGGGCCTTGTACTTGGTCCGCTTGGTCATGAACTTGTGGAAGCGCGCGTCCCTGACCCGGCGCGTGACCATGACCACGACGGTCTTCTGCATCTTGTTGGACGTGACCACGCCGATGAGGTGACGGCGCGAGCCGCGTCCCTCTGCGGTCTGCGCCGCCTCGCTGTCGTTGTTGTCCGGGGCCATCTCCCGCTACTCCTTCTTGCCGAGGCTCTTCTCCAGACCCTTGTGCCGGGCGGAGAGGACGGTCATGACGCGCGCGATCTCACGCCGCTTCTGCCGGATGTTCATGACGTTCTCGAGCTGGTTCGTATGGCGCTGGAGCTTCAGGCGGAACAGCTCGTCCCGCGCGCGCTCCAGCGAGGCGTGAAGCTCGTCGTCGGTGCGGTCGCGAATCTCGACCATCTTGGGTCCCTTGGGGGCAGACATGGCGGTCTCCTACAACACCGGTTCGCGGCTCACGATCCGCGTGCCCACGGAAAGCTTGTGATCGGCGAGGTGGAACGCCTCCTTCGCCAGGGTCTCGTCGACGCCCTCGAGCTCGTACAGCACGCGCCCGGGGCGAACCACGCACACCCAGTCCTCGTTCGCGCCCTTGCCCTTGCCCATGCGCGTCTCGGCCGGCTTCTTCGTCGTCGGCTTGTCGGGAAAGATGCGGATGTAGAGCTTGCCGCCGCGCTTGACGTGGCGGGTGATGGCGACGCGGGCCGCCTCGATCTGGCGCGACGTGATGCGGCCGCAGGTCGTCGCCTGCAGGCCGTAGTCGCCGAACGAGACCGTGTCGCCGCCCTTGGCGCGCCCGCGCATGCGCCCCTTCATCGCCTTGCGGAACTTGGTTCGCTTGGGTGAAAGCATGGTCGATTACCCCTGGCCCTCGCCGCCCTGCGGCGAGCCGCCGCGGGTCCGCTGGGCGCCGACGCCGCTGCGCGCGGGGAGCACCTCGCCCTTGAATACCCAGCACTTCACGCCGATCGCGCCGTACGTGGTGCGGGCCTCGGCGAAACCGTATTCGATGTCGGCGCGGAGCGTGTGCAGCGGGACCCGCCCTTCGCGGTACCACTCGTAGCGCGCCATCTCGGCCCCGCCCAGCCGCCCCGACGAGGCGACGCGGATCCCCTTGGCGCCGAACTTCATCCCTGTCTGCAGCGCCTTCTTCATGGCGCGGCGGAACGCGACGCGGCGCTCGAGCTGCACGGCGATGTTCTCGGCGATGAGCTGGGCGTTGGTCTCCGCCTTGCGGACCTCCTGGATGTTGAGGAAGACCTCGTTCTCGGTGAGGGCTTGGACTTCCTTCTTCAGGGTCTCCACGCCCGCGCCGCGCTTGCCGATGACGATGCCCGGGCGCGCGGTGTGGATGTTGATCTTGCACTTGTTCGCGGCGCGCTCGACCTCGACCGCGGCCACGCCGGCGTGGTTCAGCTTCTCCTTGATGAACTTCTTGAGCTTGATGTCCTCATGGAGCCACTTGGCGTAGTTCTTCTCTTCGTACCACTTGGAGTTCCAGCTCTTGATGATGCCCAGGCGGAACCCGACCGGATGTGTTTTTTGACCCATGGTTATGCCTCGTCGTGCACGACGACGGTGATGTGGCTGGTGCGCCGCTGGATGCGATTGGCGCGCCCCATGGCGCGGGGCATCCACCGCTTGATGATCGGGCCGTTGTCGACCTGGATCATTTTGATGACGAGCGAGTCCACGTCCGCCTTGCCCTTGGATTTGTCGTCGGCGTTGGACGCCGCGCTGTGGACGAGCTTGGAGATGATGCGCGCGCTCTTCTTGGGGAGCAGCGTCAGGACGCCGAGCGCGTCCTCGACGCGCTTGCCGCGGATCATGTTCGCGACGATGCGAACTTTCCGTGGCGACATCCGTACATAGCGAACCGTGGCACTCGCTTCCATGCTAATTCCCCTGGGAAAAAGGGCGGTAACCTATACCAGAAGTCCGTCGCACGATCAACCCCATGGGCCTGAAGACTCTCACTTTGCCGGAGGCGCGGCCGGGGCCGGCGTCGCGGGCTTGGGCGCCGCCGGGGCGGCCGTCGGGGTGCCGCCCGCCGCGGCCTTGCGGTCGCCCGAGTGGCCGTGGAACGTGCGGGTAGGCGCGAACTCGCCCAGCTTGTGGCCGACCATGTTCTCGGTGACGAAAACCGGCAGGAATTTCTTGCCGTTATGCACCGCGAAGGTGAGGCCGACCATCTCCGGGAGGATGGTCGACCGGCGCGACCAGGTCTTGATGACCTTTTTGCCCTTGGTCTTCACCTGCTCCTGGACCTTCTTCACCAGGTGCGGGTCCACGTAGGGACCCTTCTTCACGCTGCGGGCCATGACTATTGCTCCTTGCCCTTCCGCCGCCGGACGATGAACTTGTCCGTCCGCTTGTTGTGACGAGTCTTGAATCCTTTGGCCGGCTGGCCCCAGGGGCTGCACGGGTGGCGCCCGCCGGACGAGCGGCCCTCGCCGCCGCCCATCGGATGATCGACCGGGTTCATGGTGACGCCGCGGTTGTGCGGGCGCTGGCCCAGCCACCGGCTGCGTCCCGCCTTGCCGATCTCCACGTTGACGTGCTCGACGTTGCCGACCTGGCCCACCGTCGCCTTGCAGTCGAGATGCACGCGCCGCATCTCGCCGGAGGGGAGGCGGATCGTGCCCCAGTCGCCCTCCTTGGCCATGAGCTGCGCCGCGGTCCCGGCGGAGCGGACGATCTGCCCGCCGGCGCCTATCTTGAGCTCGACGTTGTGGATGGACGTGCCGAGCGGGATGTAGCGCAGGGGCAGCGCGTTCCCCGGCTTGATGTCCGCCGACTTCGCGGACACCACGGTGTCGCCCACCGCAAGGCCGACCGGCGACAGGATGTAGTGCTTCTCCCCGTCGGCGTAGTGGAGGAGCGCGATGCGCGCCGAGCGGTTCGGGTCGTACTCGATCGCCGCGACCTTGGCCGGGACGCCCGTCTTCGCCCGCTTGAAGTCGATCTTGCGGTAGCGGCGCTTGTGGCCGCCGCCGCGGAAGCGCACGGTGATGCGCCCGTAGACGTTGCGGCCGCCGTGCTCGTTCCAGCGCTCGAGCAGCGACTTCTCGGGCGCGTTCTCCTTCTTGGTGATCTCCGCGAAGTCCTGCGCGGACATGCCGCGGCGCCCGGGGGACGTGGGCTTGTATTTCTTGATGGCCATGGCCCTAGACTCCCTCGAAGAACTCGATCGTCTGCCCCGCCTGGAGGGTGACGATGGCCTTCTTCCAGCTCGGGCGCATGCCGGCGAACCGGCCGATGCGCCGCTCCTTGCCGCGGACGATCTGCGTCCTCACCGCCAGCACCTTGACGTTGAAGAGCTTCTCCACCGCGTTCTTGATCTCGACCTTGTTCGAGTCGCGGGCCACGTGGAACATGAGCTGCTGCTCCAAGGCCTCGGCCTCGGGCGGCTCGGCGTGCCCGCCGGTCTCCCGCAGTCGGGTCCCCTTCTCGGTCAGGAGGGGACGCTTGATGACGGTCTGCGGGGTGCGCATCACTCCCCTCCCTTCAGGACGCTCTCGATCTTCTTGGCCGACTCGGCCGTGATGACGAGCGTCTCGTGGTTGAGGATGTCGTACACGTTGATGCCCTCGGGCGCGAGGTACTTGGCCCTGGCCAGGTTGCGCGTCCCGCGCGAGAGCCCGGTGTTGTCCTTGCTGTCGACGAGCAGCGCCTTGCCCGCGCCCAGCGCCGCGATCGCCTGGGCCACGAGCTTGGTCTTGGGCGCCTCGAGGGCGAAGCCGTCGAGGACGATGACCTTCTGCTCCTTGGCGCGGAGGGACAGCGCCTGGCGCAGGGCGTTCTTCTTCACCTTCTTGGGCAGCGTGTAGTCGTAGTCGCGCGGGTGCGGCCCGAACGCGCGGCCGCCGCCGACCATCTGGTGGCTGCGCAGCGAGCCCTGGCGGGCGTTGCCGGTGCCCTTCTGGCGGTACGGCTTCTTGTTGGTGCCGCGCACCTCGGCCACGGTGCGGGTCGAGTGCGTGCCCGCGCGCTTCCTGGCGCGCTGCCACTTCACCACCTCCCACAGGAGGTGCTCGTTGACCTCGGCGCCCCACACCTCGTCGTCGAGGTCGATGGCGCCGACGGTCGCGCCGGCGAGGTTTTTGATGTCGAGCCTCATGTCTTGATCTCCACGTCGACGCCCGCCGACAGGTCGAGCTTCATCAGCGCGTCCAGCGTCTGCTGCGTGGGCTCGAGGATGTCGAGGAGCCGCTTGTGGGTGCGGATCTCGAACTGCTCGCGCGACTTCTTGTCCACGTGCGGCGACCGGAGCACGCAGTACTTGTTGATCTTGGTGGGCAAGGGGATCGGTCCCGCCACCTTGGCGTTGGTGCGTCGCGCCGTGTCCACGATCTCCGCGGCCGATTGGTCGAGGAGCTTGTGGTCATACGCCTTGAGCCGGATGCGAATCTTCGGTGTCGTCATGTTTTACTCGATGATCTTGGTGACAACCCCAGCGCCGACCGTGCGGCCGCCCTCGCGGATGGCGAAGCGCAGCCCCTCTTCACAGGCGATCGGCGTGATGAGCTCGACGTCCAGGTTGATGTTGTCCCCCGGCATCACCATCTCCACCCCCTGCGGCAGCGTCATCACCCCCGTCACGTCCGTCGTG
>DATFWE010000163.1:0-21819 GCA_035259575.1 Haliangiales bacterium | reverse complement strand
TCGGCGAAGCGGGGCACACCGTACGCGGCGAGGCCCATCACCTTGTATTCGCCCTCGTTCACCTCGAAGCCGAGGAAGGCGGTGAAGGTCGAGTAGAGCATGCCGAGCGAGTGCGGCCAGCGGATCTCGCGCTCGACGGCGAGGGTGGCGGCGCCGCCCGGCCGGCGCTCGCCGCGCCCGACGGTGAACGTCGCCCATTCGCCGACGCCGTCGGCGGAGAGGACCGCGGCGCGCTCGACGGGCGCGGTGAAGAACGAGCAGGCCGCGTGCGCCTGGTGGTGCTCGGTGAAGAGGATCTTCGACCCCGGCACGCCGAGGTGCGACCGGATGAGCCCCTTGACCCAGACCTTGCCGCCGAAAGAATTCTGCATCGCGCGGGGGAAGCTCTGCCACGAGCGCGGGAAGGCGCGGAGCGCGGTGACGAGGATGCGCTCGAGCTTCAGCATCGGTTTCTCGTAGAACACCACGGCGTCGAGATCGTCGGGCTCGAGCCCGCCGGCCTCCAGGCACCACTCGATGGCGGCGAGCGGGAACGCCGAGTCGTGCTTCTTCCGCGACAGGCGCTCCTCCTGCACCGCCGCCACCGGCACGCCGTCGACGACGAGCGCCGCCGCCGAGTCGTGGTAGTGCGCCGAGATGCCGAGGATCTTCATCAGTACTGGCTCTCCAGCGAGCGGTCCGCGCGCGGGACGAAGCCCTCGCGCTCGCGGCGCGCCGACCGCTTGGCGAAGATCGCGAAGACCGGGATGATGATGAAGTACTGGACGAGGAGCATCGCCCAGCCGAGGAGGCCGGCGACGCCCGACGCGATGCGGAGATAGGATTTCCAGACGCGCTCGCCGCGCGCGCGCCAGAGCGCGGAGCCGCGCGGCGCCACCCGGGCGAGCTGGGTCCGCGTGTACGTCATGTGAAACTCCTCGTCGTGAAGGACCCTCGCGAACACGTCGGCGGTGGCGCGGTCGGCCAGCACGTCGCGATAGACCGCGAACCGGCCGGCGGCCGCCTTCTCCGACAGGTGCAGGAACGCCAGCAGCGACGCGTCGCCGTGCTCCTCGACGCGCAGCTCATCGAGCCCTCGCTCTCCGGGCGACAGCCAGGCGAGCTCGATACCCGATCGCGCGCCGCCGAGCTCGGCGAGGATCGCCCGGCCGCGCGCGGCGAACAGATCGGCGTGACTCTGCTCGTCGCGCGCGTGGCGCAGGTACAGGCGGCGGAGGATGCCGTCCCGGGTGAGCTCCGCGGCGCGCGCGATATCGCGGCCGCCGTCCGCCTCGGTGCGCGCGAACGTCAAGAGCTTGCGCGCGCGCCGGCCCGCATCCCGCCACACCCAGCGATGGACGGGTCGCAACAGCCGGTCTCTCAACGAAGGTCGCGCGTGTGCCACGGTTGGCCAAGCTTCTCGAGCGAAGTAGCTTATAGGTGAACCATGACCTCGAAGGCGCGGTTGGCAAGCGAAGCCGCCCTGGTCGTCGCGGCCGTGCTGCTGGTCGTGGGCGCGGCGTGCGGCGATCTGGCCTGGTTCGAGCGCCACGTCGCGCCGCGCTACTGTATCGATGTGCCCACGTGGCCGTGGCAGGGGGCGCGCGCCGCCGCCGTCGCCCTGGCGCTCGTGCTGGTCGTCGTGGTGCGCCCGCGGCTGGGGCGCGCCGTCGCCGCCTGGGCGCGGCCGGCCCGCGAGCTGGCGGTGACCTCGGTCACAATCGCGGCGGCGCTGGCGGCCGCGCTCGGCGCGGGCGAGCTGATCCTGCGCGCCGTCCAGTGGGACGACCGCGCCGCGAGCGAGCACGACGACCTTCCCGCGGCGCACGCCGATGCGCGCCTGGGGTGGTCGTTTTGGCCCAGCCAGACGCGGCGTGTCGGCTCGGTGGACTATGCCATCGACGAGCGGGGGAACCGCGCGGCGCGCGCGGGCGCGGCGATCGACCCGACGGCGCCGTCGCTGGCGGTGACCGGCGAGTCGATCGGGTTCGGCTTCGAGCTCGACTGGGAGGACACGTTCCCGGCGCTCGTGGGGCGAGCGCTCGGCCTGCAGGTAGTCAACGTATCCGTTCCTGCGTACGGCACCGACCAGGCGTACCTGCGCCTCGCCGAGGCGCTGCCCCGCCTGTCCCGGCCGCGCGTGGTCGTGTTCGTATTCGTGCCCCAGGAGATCCGCCGCAACGTGTCGCCGGTCCGGGAGCATTTCGCCGTCGGGCCCGACGGAGCGCTGGCGCGCGTTCCCGCGGCGACCGGCCTGGCCGCGTGGCGTCTCGCCCGCGTGTGGAGCGACGAGCCGTTCCACGGGGACGAGGCGATCCGGGTGACGCGCGCGATCCTCGTGGCGGCGGCCGAGGCGGCGCGCGCGCGGGGGGCCGAGCCGCTGTTCGTGGTGACGAACTACGGCCGGCGGTGCGCGGGCGACGACCCATGGATGGTGCGCGAGCTGTTCGCCGGCCTGCCGCACGTGCGCGTCGAGCTCGACGACGCCGACGTATTTTCGGCCTATGACCCGCACCCCAACCCGCGCGGGTCGCGGAAGATCGCGGACGCGGTGCTGGCCGCGGTGCGGCGATAAGTTTGCCTCGTGTCACAGGGCCGGCCCCCCACCGCCTCCGGCTTGCTTCCGGCTTGCGCTGTGGGTTTGTGGACAAGCGCGGGGCGCTTGGCGCCCGATCACGAACTCTGGCTCGCGAGGGCCGCGCTTGCCCACAAGCCCCACAGCGCCTGGGCCCCCCGGGAGCCCCCCGACGCCCCCGCCCCCGGATGGAAAAACCCAGAGAGGGCGCGAGGGGCGCCACTCTCGGGGGGTGGGGGCTGTTTTTCAAACTCTGCCAGTAGCAGCAACCTGTGGGCGGTGACATTACTCTGCTTGAGCAAGATGAGCCGACGCGCCCATCGACAGCTTTCGCTTCCGAAACCGCCGACCTGGGGCGGGCCGCGCGAGAACTCCGGCCGCAAGCCGACCGACCAATTCGGCTACGACCACCGCGGCCGACCGCAGTCGGGCGTCAGCCACGGACCCCGTCCCGAGCTCAACCCGCGCCACCCGCTCCACGTGACGTTTCGCGCTGTAATGGATCCCCAAACCTGCGCAATTTCGCCGTGGCCGGCGAAATTGGCAAGCTCCTCAAGCGGCGCGCCCGGCGCGAGCTAGCGTGCCGCGTCGTTCACTTCACCACCCAGAGGGACCATATCCACATGATCGTCGAGGCGGCCGACCGCAGCGCCCTCTCGCGCGGCATCCAGGGGTTGGCCTCGGGCATCGCGCGCGTCGTAAACAGGACCGCCGGCTGCGCCGGCGGCCTGTGGCGCGATCGGTACCACTCGCGGCCGCTGCGTACGCCCAGGGAGGTTCGCAATTGCCTCATCTACGTTCTCCGGAACGCGGTCAAGCACGGATCGACCGCGTGCGCGGTCGATCCGTGCTCTTCTGCGGCATGGTTCGATGGCTTCGACGGCCAGCCGCCAGCGCGCACCGACTCGGCGCCGGTCGTGCCCCCGACAACCTGGCTCCTCGCAGTCGGCTGGCGGCGCGCGGGCGGGGCGCTTCGGGCGGACGAGGCGCCCGTCCACGACGGCGCGGTGGGTCACGGAGCGCCGCGAGCGCCGGCGCCGAGCAGCGCGGCCGCCGCCAGCGCTGCTGCCGTGCGGACGTGGTTCCACGCCGTCCACCCGGCGACATAACGGGCCCACCCTGCCGCCGCCTCCACCGCGTCCGGCTGCAACTTCGCCAGCGCGTCGTTGCGGGGCACGTTGAACGCCATCGTGACCCCGAAGCAGCCGGCGAGGTAGAGTACGCAGCCGACCAGACGAAGCGCGGCGCCCGGCCCCGTCCACGTCATCGGCGAGAGCACGGCCAGAAGCGCGCAGGCGGCCGCGGTTCCCACGAATGCGCCCAGGAAGCGGGGATTGATCACAGCCACGTTGATCGACTGCATCGCGCGGATGCCCTCCGCGGGCGGCAGGCGGGCCAAGGCCTTCATGACGAACGTCGAGAACGCGAAGAACGTCCCGGCGATGAGGCCGCACCCCAGTGCCGTTCCGAGCGTCACCAGTGACAGCATCCGCGAGGTCATCGCTCGCCTCCTTGGGTGGTTGCACCGAAACGATGCATCGTGCACGATCGCCTGGCTATACGCATATCTCCAAACTATCCTTGCATTCATGCAAGGTAGGTCGACGCCGCGAGAGCGACTGCAATGGGACGACGTCCGGCTGTTCCTGGCGCTGTGCCGCGCCCGCACCGTCGGCGGGGCGGCCCGGAGCTTGGGCGTCGACGCCTCGACGGTCTCGCGGCGCCTGGCCGCGCTGGAGGCCACGCTCGCGGCCGTGCTGTTCGACCGCGGGCGCGCCGGCATCACCCTCACCGAGGCCGCCGAGGACCTCATGCCCGTCGCCGAGGAGATCGAGGCGGCGATGACGCGCTTCTCCACCGCGGCGGAGGGTCTGGAGCGCGAGGCCGCCGGGCGGGTCCGCATCACCTGCCCGCCGGACGCGGCGGAGGTCGTCGTGGCGCCGCTCCTGCCCGAGCTGCTCCGGCGCCATCCCGCGCTCCGTATCGACGTGGAGCCGGGCGAGACGCTCCTCGACCTGACCCGCCGGGAGGCCGACCTGGCGCTGCGCACGGTGCGTCCGGTGCGCGGCGATCTGATCGTGACCCGGCTGCTCACCGTGACGTGGGTCCTGGCGGCGGCGCCGGAGCTGGCCCGCGCGCTCGGGACGCTCCGCGCGTGGACGGACGCGCCGTGGGTCGGCTGGGGCGACCGCTTCGCCCACATCGGCCCGGCGCGCTGGCGCGCCCACTTCGTTCGCGGGGCCGAGCCCGTCGTCCGGTCGGACAGTCTGCGCATGCAGGTCGCCGTCGTCGCGACGGGCGCCGGCGTTGCCCTCGTGCCGGCGCCGAGCGTTGCGCACTACGGTCTCGTTCCGGTGAAGATCGGCGCGGCGCTCCGCCCGGCCGCCGCGGATTGGCCGTCGGACGAGCTCTACCTGGTGACGCACCGGGCGCTGCGCGACGTGCCACGCGTGCGTGTGGTGTGGGAACTGGTGCTGGAGCGTCTGGCCGACCGACGAAGAGCTTAGGGGTTGCGTCGGCGAGGTGTCGACTCGATCGTTCCCTGACCCTCATTTGTTTTTCCTTGCCTGCTTTTCCTCATGCGGTAAAAGGGGGCGGTTTCGGCGATCGGACGCATCTGGACAGGAGGCAGACCATGCGCGGAAACGTCAGCAAGCTCGTCGTTCTGGGTTGGGCCGGGACCGTGCTTTTGGGTGCGTGTGCGGCCGATGCGCCGCGCGCACGTGTGTACCGTTCGGAGCCCGGGCAAGGCTTGACCGCAGCGTCGAAGGCCGCGCCGGCCGCCATCGTCGGTGACTTTCTGCGAGGGCACGGAGTGGCGCGGTCGGCCACCGACGCGCTGCGCGTCGTGTCGCAACATCGCGGCGCGGGCAGCGGCTTCACCCACGTACGGCTCGAGCAGGAGGTTGCCGGGCTGCGCGTCGCCAACGCCTATGCCAGGGCGACCCTCAATGATCGCGGCCAGCTCATTCACCTCATCGACGAGCTCGCGCCCGTCGCGGGGAGCGTGACGCCGGCACGGATCGACGAGCGACAGGCGCTGGGCGTCGCCCTCAGGCACCTCGGCTACGCGCTGCCGACCGAGCCCGCCGCGGTCGGACGCCAGGGAAACACCCTGACGTTCGCCAAGGACGCCGTCTTCTACAGCGAGCCAAGCGTCGAGCGCGTCGCCATCCCGACCTCCGGCGTCCCCCTCGAGACCGGCTTCCTCGTCGAGACGTGGACGCAGCGAGGCAACCTCCTCCACCACACGCTGGTGGACGGCGACGGGCGCATCCGGTCGGTCGAGCTCCGGACCAACACGGACAGCTACAATGTCTTCACCGAGGACCCGCTCAAGACTCCGCAGAGCGTCGTCGCCGGCCCTGGGGCAGGGAACGCGGAATCGCCCGTCGGCTGGCTGTTCGCGGGGACGCAGTCGACCATCGAGATCTCCGGCAACAACGCCCACGCCTACCTCGACACGGACGCCAACAACAAGCCAGATCGGGGCGGAAGCCCGGTGGTGGACGGCAACTTCCTCAGCATCGCCGACCTGACCGTATCCCCGTCTACATCGACGAATAAGAACGTGGGCGTGCAGAACCTCTTCTTCTTGAACAACGTGCTCCACGACACGCTCTACCGGCACGGTTTCACCGAGGCGACCGGAAACTTCCAGGAGGACAACTTCGGCAAGGGCGGCCGCGGGGGCGACCCCGTCAACGCCGAGGCGCAGGACGGCAGCGGCCTCGACAACGCCAACTTCGCCACCCCGCCGGACGGCCGCTCGCCGCGTATGCAAATGTTCCTGTGGTCGGCAGCGGGGCCGGATCATGAGGTCGTGGTCCACGCGCCGGCAAGCATCGCCGGCACCTACGGCGCCCGGGGCGCCGAATTCGGTCCCGCGCTCACCCTCACCGGCATCACCGGCGACGTGGTCTTGGTCAACGACGGGACGGGCACGCCGACCGACGCCTGCGAGGCGATCCAGAACGCGGTCAGCGGCAAGATCGCGCTCGTGGACCGCGGATCGTGCCTCTTCACCGTCAAGGTGTTGAACGCGCAGGCCGCCGGCGCGATCGCGGTCATCGTGATCAACGTCCAGGGCGACACCACCTTCACCATGGGGGGCACCGACAGGAGGGTCAGGATTCCGTCGGTGATGGTGGGTCTGACCGACGGGACCACCATCAAGTCGGCCGCTGGGGTCAACGCGACGCTGCGCCAGAGGGACACGCTGAGGATCGATGGCGACTTGGACTCGGATATCGTCTACCACGAGTACGGTCACGGTCTGACCCAGCGGATGATCGGGGGGATGAGCGGGCCCCTGGCGGGCGCGATCGGCGAGGGCATGAGCGACACGTTGGCGATCATCCTCAACGAAGACGACCGCGTCGGCGAGTACGCGTTCAGCAACCCGATCGGCGTCCGCACCGCACCCTACACAAACTACCCGCGTACGTACGGCGATATCGCCGGCACCGAGGTGCACTTCGACGGTGAGGTCTACGGGGCCATCGGCTGGCGGATGTTCCAGATATTCCAGCACAAGCATCTCTCCAAAGACCTCCTGCTCGACTACATCGTGGACGGTATGAACTTCACGCCCTCGACCCCCGCGTTCGAAGACATGCGAGACGGCATCCTCCAGGCCGTGGCCAACCGCGGGTTGGGACACGAGTGCCTCATCTGGCAAGCGTTCGCGAGCTATGGCGTGGGTGTGGGGGCGAGCGGCACCGTCAGCAGCTTGGGGACGGTCACGATCATCCAGTCCTTCGATCGCCCGCCGGAGTGCAAGTAGGAGCTTGCCGCTAGCAGATGTCCTCGCAGTTCTGCGGCCCGCCGCAGGCGGCCGCGCACGCCGCGAGGGTGTTGTACGGGGTCGACCCGCAGTAGTACTTGCACGTGCCGAAGTCCGGCGGCGACGGCGGCGGCGAGGTGCGGCCGATCGCGGAGGCCGTCCCAACCATCGTCAGACAGAGCATCGCGGCGAGCAGGAAGAATCGCTTCATGCAGCACCTCCTGGGTGCGTTCCGTATACCACCGTGCCGGCGCGGTTCATCGCCGTTCGCGAGCGTGCGATGGAAGACGGGCGCGATGCGGGGACATTGGCGCTACGCGGGCCGGTAGATGACGAGGACGTTTCCGGACCGGAACGGCCGGGCCGACACGAGCTCGAGCGACAGCTTCTCCTTCACGTCCTTGAACAGCGGGTGCCCGCGGCCGAGCACGACGGGGTTGACGAAGATCCGGATCTCGTCCAGCAAGCGATGCCGCAGCAGCGTCGACGCGAGATCGCTGCTCCCGAACATGGCGATGTCCTTGCCCGGCTGCCGCTTCAGCGCGTTGATCTCGTCGTCGACCGTCCCCTTGGCCAGCCGCGAGCCCTGCCATTCGTCGAGCTTCTTCAGCGTCTTCGAGAAGACGACCTTGGGCAGCTCGTTCATCATCGGCGCTTCGGGCTCCGTCGACTTCGGCCAGTAGCTCGCCATCATCTGCCAGGTCACGCGGCCGAACACGATCGTGTCGATCGTCGTGCCCATGTCGGCGACGTACCGCCCGAACTCATCGTCCGTGACGAACCAGTCGAGCTCGCGGTTCGGTCCCTCCATGAAGCCGTCGAGCGATGCCATCTGTTGCCAGAACAGTTTCCTCATGTCGTTGCCCTCCAGTAGCGGTGCCCGTTCGTGCGGAACGGAACGGCGAGCTCGCCGCAGATCTCCGCGACGACCTCGGGGCTGAAGAAGTAGTTGCGCCAGCGCGCGATGCGATCGCCGACGATCTCGGCGCGCCCCACGTCGCGCACGACCTCGCCGTCGTCCTGGGCGTGCCAGAACAGGACGATCGACTCGCCGCGATGGCGGCGCAGCTCGGCGCGCGGCGGGCTCGGCTTGTAGCCGACGAGCAAGTGGTCGGCGATACCGCAGTCGAGCTCGTCGTTCCACGCGAGCGGCTGGAGCGCGCCCCAGAACGAGCCCCGCCGCGCCGCCTCCGGTCCGTACTCGACGTTGATGCCGACGATCTCGGCGGTCGAGGTGTCGAGCAGGAGCGACGCGAGGCGATCGACGTCGCGCGCATTGAACGCGGCACAGAACGCGTCGAGCACCGCGGGCGCCGGCACCTGCGCCTCCACGTCGGGCGCCTCGGGCGCGGCCAGCTTGCCGCGGCCGCGATGGAGCGCCGACTTCACCGTCCCCGTGCTCGTCGACAGCGTCTCCGCGATCTCCTCGAGCGACAGATCGAACGCATCCTTGAGCACGACCGCGGCGCGCTCCTGCGGCGACAGCCGCGCGATGAGCGTGCCCGCCGCCTCGCGCGTGGCGCGCGGCTCGCGGGCCTCGACGGCCTCCGGCACGTCGCCCGGCACCTCGCGCGTCTTCCGCATCCGGTCGATCCACAGGTTCGAGGCGACGCGGAACAGCCACGCGCGCGGGTTCGGCACGTCCTGCGCCAGACACCCGAGCGTGACGAACGCGCGCGCCAGCGCGTCCTGGACCAGGTCCTCGGCGTCCCACGGGCTGCGCGTCAGGTACCGGCAGTACCGGTAGAGCTCCGGACGCAGCGGCTCGTACACATCGAGGAAGCGCTGCCAGGACCCCCTCAAGGTTCCGGCCAATGTCTTCGGCGGATCGCGCGGCTCGTCGCTCATGCTGGGTAGACGGACGGCGGACCCGGAAAGATAGCGGGCCGCGTGTTTTTTCGGCAACCGCGCCGATTACGCGGGCTTGGCGGCATGAGTCGCCTCGCCGGAGATCCGCGCGAGGCTCGCCAGCGCCGTGCGGGCCGAGCCCGCGCGCTCGCGCAGCGCGCGCCATGGGTCTCCGCTGGCGTCAAGGCGCGCGCGGATGTCGCGCAGGCGGAAACCGTCGGGCCGCAGCCCCTCGTCGTCGACTTCCCGCCACTCGATCGGCGCCGACACCGGCGCGCCCGCGCGGGCGCGCAGCGAGTACGGCGCGATCAGCGTCGCGCCGGGAGCGTTGCGCATGACGTCGAGGAACAGGCGGCCGCCGCGATCCTTCTTGTAGAACTCGGTCGTCGCCAGGTCCGGGTGGCGCCGGCACAGGTGCGCCGCGACCCGAGTGCCCAGCGCGTTGACCTCGTCGAATCCGGCGTCCCCGTCGAGCGGGGCGACGATGTGGAGCCCCTTGGACCCCGAGGTCTTGACGAACGCCGGCAGGTCGAGCGCGTCGAGCAGATCGCGCAGCAGCCGGGCGACGCGCGTGACCAGATCGAAGCGGCCCTCGGGCGGGTCGAGGTCGAAGACGATCTCGTCCGGGCAAAACGGCGTATCGCACCGGCTGGTCCACACGTGCAGCGCGAGGGCGCCCTGGTTGGCGAAATAGACGAGCGCCGCCGGCGTGTCGCACAGGGGATAGGCCACGGGGGTCTTGCCGCCGAGCTCGACCCGTTCGATCCACGCCGGATAGTGCTTCTGGGCGTGCTTCTGGTAGAAGCCGCCCTCGGCGATGCTCTTGGTGAATCGTTCGATCGTGAGCGGGCGCCGGCGGAGCTCGGGGAGCATGGCGGCGGCGACGTCGTGATAGTAGGCGATCACCTCCCGCTTGGTGATGCCGTCGGCGGGAAACATCACGCGGTCGACGTTGGTGCACGCGACGGTCAGCTCGCCGAAGCGGTACTGCACGCGCTTATGCTACACCAGGCAGGGCGATGTCGAAGTGGCTGGACAGAATCGTGGGGCTGTTGAAATGGCCGGTCGCGGTCGTCGGGTTGCTGTCCTTGCCGGCACTGGCTTGGTCACTCTACGACCTCCTGCGGGGCATGGGCTCGGCCAGGCCCATCGTGCCGTTCCTGGTCGGTTGCGCCGTCTTCGTGGCGGCTTGGTACGGCGGTCTCAATCGTCCGGGTCGCGCCGGGTTCTTCGCGACCATGGAGCACGAGCTCACGCATGCGCTGTTCGCGTGGGCGACGCTGCATCGGGTCGTCGGCTTTCGCGGCACGTGGACGAGCGGCGGGCACATCCGCTACCTCGGCAAGGGAAACTGGCTGATCGCGATCGCGCCGTTCGTGTGTCCCACGTTCTCGCTGCTCGTGGCCGCGGCGCTGGGCGCGGTCCCCCGGCAGTACGTCGCGGTGGGGAGCGCGATCCTGGGCGTGACGCTCGCGTACCACGCGACGACGACGTGGTCGCGCGCCCACCGCCACCAGGGCGATCTGCGCGAGGTGGGCACGCTGTTCTCCCTGACGTTCGTGCCCGCCGCGACGCTCCTGGTCTACGGTCTGCTCGTCGCGTTCGTGATCGGCGGCGGCCGCGCCATGCATCATTACGTCCACGCGGCGCTGGCGCACACGCTCGGCTTCGGACGTCTGGTGTGGGCGTGGATCACGGGATGACAGAAAAAACGTAGCGGGGTTCCCCGCCTTCGGCTGGTCCCCGCTAATGCGCGCCCGCCGCCCCGCCTTCGCCGCGAGGCTTCTTCAGGAACAGCAGCAGCACGAACGCCGACAGGAACACGATCGTCGCCTGGAAGAAGCCGTCGTTGAACGCCAGGACGAGCGCCTGCGTGCGCACCTTCAGGGCGAGGATCGTCTCGGGCACCAGGTCGGGGGTGAACGTCTGCGAGGCGAGCGCGCCGCGAATCTGCCCCATCATCTCCTGCACGATCGGGTTCTGCGGGGTGACCGACTCCGACAGGTAGGCCGCGTGGATGTGCGTCCCCCGCTCGACGAGAAAGCCCATCCACGCCGTGCCGATCGACCCGCCCAGCTCGCGCGTCAAGTTGAATAGACCGGTCGCGTTGCCGCGCTGCGCCGCCGGCAGGTCCGACAGCGCCAGCACGCTCACCGGGATGAACACGAACGCCAGCGACGCCGCGCGCACGAACATCGACTCCACCAGGTCGCCGAACCCGGAGTCGTTCGTCAGGTGGGCGTTGAGCCACAGGCTCGCCGTCACCCCGACGATCCCGATGAACAGCAGCGCGCGCGGCTCCACCTTGCCGGTGATCCGCCCCACCAGCGGCATGAGGAAGATCTGCACGATGCCCGACACCAGGAACACCCGCCCGATGTCGAGCGCGGCGTAGTGGAGGATCGCGCCGCAATACAGCGCGAACAGGAAATTCCCGGAGAACAGCGCCAACCCCATCACCAGGTTGATCGCCGTCCCCGCGGTGTAACTGCGGTTCTTGAACACGCGCAGGTCCACGACGGGATGCTCCGTCTCCAGCTCGTGGACGATGAACGTGACCAGCGACGTGCCGGCGACGACCGCGAGGAACAGGATCAGCTTGCTGTCGAACCAGCCGTCGCGGTTTCCCTCCTCGAGCGTGTACTGCAGCGAGGCCATCCCCACCGCGAGCAGGCCGATGCCAAACGCGTCGATCGGCTCGCGCGACGGCTCGAAACCGGGCTGCTCGATGAAGCGCAGCGCGAGGAACCCGACGAGGAGCCCCAGCGGCACGTTGACGAGGAAGCACCAGTGCCAGCTCGACCACTGGATGAGGTAGCCGCCGATCGTCGGGCCGAGGAGCGGACCGGTGATCGCGCCCAGCCCGAACAGCGCGCCGGCCATGCCGTGCTCCTCGCGCGGGTAGCGCGCGAACAAGATCGTCTGCGCCGTCGGGATGATCGCGCCGCCGCCCAGCCCCTGGATCGCGCGGAACACCACCAGCGAGGGCAGGTTCCACGCCATCCCGCACATCGCGCTCGCCCCGGTGAAGACCCACACCGACACCGCGAAGTAGCGCCGGAACCCGAACCGGTTCTGGAACCACCCCGTCATCGGGATGACGACGATGTTAGCCATCATGTAGCCCGTCGACACCCAGCCGATCTGATCGATGGGCGTCCCGAAGCTGGCGCGGATGTCGTTCAGCGCGACGTTGACGATGGTGATGTCGATGAGCGCCATGAGCGCCGCGCCCATGACCACGAACGTGATGCCCGCCTTGCTGCCGGTGACGACCCCGCGCTCCATGTCACTTCACGGTGACCACCACGGTGGCGCTCATGCCGGGACGGAGGACGCGCCCCGCGGGCGCCTTGTCGAAGCGGACCAGGACGGGGATGCGCTGCACCACCTTGGTGAAGTTCCCCGTCGCGTTGTCCGGCGGCAGGAGCGAGAAGCGCGCCCCCGAGCCGGCGGCCAGGCTGTCCACGTGCGCGGCGAACTTCTCCCCGCCGAACGTGTCGATCTTGATCGTCGCCGGCTGGCTCGGGCGCATCTCGGCGACCTGGTCCTCCTTGAAGTTTGCCACCACCCACACGTCGTCGAGCGCGGTCACGGCCATGAGCGGCCGCGCCGGATCGACCGTCTGCCCCGGCTCGACGGTGCGTCGCGACACCACCCCGCGCAGCGGCGCCCGCACCTTGGTGTAGGACAGGTTGAGCTGCGCCTGCTCGAGGGCGGCCTGCGCCTGGGCGACGCGCGCCTTGGCCACCCCGACGGCCGCGCGCGCGGCCGCGACCTGCTCCGGCCCCGCCTGCGCGGCGTCGAGGCGCCCCTGCGCGGTCATGACGGTGCCGTCGGCGTTCTCGATGCCGACGCGCGCGCTCGTCGCCCGCGCGCGCGCCTGCTCCAGCGACGCCACCGCCTGATCGTAGGCGGCCTTGCGCGCGTCGTAGTCGGCCTGCGAGATGGCGCGCTCGGCGAGGAGGCTATCGGCGCGCTTGAGGTCGAGCTCGGCGAGGCGCAGGCGAGAATCCGCCGCGGCCACGTCGGCGCGCGCCTGATCCACGGCGGCCTTGGACGCGCCGGCCGACGCGTTCGCCTGCACCACGCCGCCCTTGGCCTGGCGGAGCGAGGCGTCGACGGTCTTCTCGGTGAGCGCGAGCTGCGTCTCGGCGGCGACGAGGTTCGCCTGCGCCGACTCGAGGTCGGCCTGGGCGGTGTCGACGCGCACCTTGGCGTCGCGGTCGTCGAGCTCGACCAGCACCTCCCCGGCGGCGACGAGCTGGTTGTCCTGCACGGCGACCTTCACCACCTGGCCCGGGATGCGCGAGGCGACGTTGGCGACGTGGGCCTCGACGAACGCATCGTCGGTCGATTCCTTGCCGCGCCCGAGGTACCACACCACGCCGGCCACGATCGCCGCGGCCGCGGCGAGCGCCGGGAGCAGGACCTTGGCGCGCGAGCGCCTGGGCGGGGGAGGAGCGGCCGGGGCGGGCGGCTCGTCCGCGGCGCGAAGGCTGGAGGTGCTCATGGCGAGACTTGGATGCCCGTCGATCGCAACACACGCGGCAACGCCCGATTATACAGCGTTTACGGGCAGTTCGGGTCGGGGGCGCCGGGCGTCCTTCTCCGCGAGAAACAGACGCTTTCACGATGGCAAAACCAGCGCACCATTCGCGCATGCGGCCGTAATCACCAATAGTTCTGATTCCTTGTACAGAAAGTACGCTCGGGAACCACATCGAGAACGGGCGCCGGGAGCGCTTTTCGGGCATCTGTTACGATGTCGCGCGGTTGAAGCCGCCTGGGATGTCGATGAAAAGACTCGTCTGGATCCTCGTCGCCGTCGGCGTCTGCGCCGGCGGTTTTTTCGCATATCGCGCCTTCTTCGCGCGAAGGGACGACGTCCCGACGTACACGACGGTCAAGGTCGACAAGGGACCGATCGTCGCCCGCGTCACCGCGTCGGGCACGGTGTCGGCGCTGGTCACGGTCCAGGTCGGAAGCCAGGTCTCGGGGCGCATCGCCGCCCTGAACGCCGACTTCAACTCGGCGGTCACCAAGGGGCAGGTCATCGCCAGGATCGATCCGCAGCTGTTCCAGGCCGCCGTCGCGCAGGCGCAGGCGAACCTCATCGCCGACGAGGGCAACCTCACCAAGGCCAAGGTCCAGGCCGTCGACGCCGAGCGCCAGTACAAGCGCTCCAAGGCGCTCTCCGAGCGGAACCTCGTCGCCCAGGCCGACGTCGACACCGCGCAGGCCAACTTCGACGCCGCCCGCGCCAACATCGAGGCCGCCAAGGGCGAGGTCGCGCGCAGCCGCGCCGGGCTCAACCAGGCCAAGGTCAACCTCGACTACACGAACATCGTCTCCCCCATCAACGGTGTCGTCATCTCGCGCAACGTCGACGTCGGCCAGACGGTGGCCGCCTCGCTGCAGGCGCCCACGCTGTTCACCATCGCCGAGGACCTGAAGAAGATGCAGGTCGACACCAACGTCGCCGAGGCGGACGTCGGCAAGCTCGCGCCGGACATGACGGCCACGTTCACCGTCGACGCGTACGCGGGCGAGCGCTTCCGCGGCAAGGTCCGCCAGATCCGCAACGCGCCGCAGACCGTCCAGAACGTCGTCACCTACGACGCCGTCATCGACGTCGACAACCCGGACCTCAAGCTCCGCCCGGGCATGACCGCGAACGTCACGTTCATCTACGCCGACAAGCGCGGCGCGCTGCGCATCCCCAACGCGGCGCTGCGCTTCCGGCCGGCCGACGCGAAGGCGCCCACGGCGCAGGCGGGCGGCCCGGGCCCCGGCGGCGGCGGCCGGCAGGCCGGCGCCCCCGGCGGCGGCGCGCCCGGCGGCGGTGGCCCGGGCGGCGGCGCCCCTGGCGGCGGTCGCGGCTTCGGCGGCTGGGGCGGCGCGGGCGCCATGGGCCCCCAGAGCGATCGCCGGCAGGTGTACGTGCTCAAGGACGGCAAGGCGGTCCAGACCGCGATCCGCGTCGGCATCACCGACGGCGCGAACACCGAGGTCCTCGAGGGCGTCGATGAGGGCGACGAGATCATCACTGACTCGTCCGACGCGGCGCGCGGCCAGAACGCCAACCCGCAGGGCGGCGGCCAGGGCGGCCTGCGCCGCATCTTCTGACATGGCCCACGACGACACCCTCGTCGTTCTCGACAATGTCACCAAGGTCTATCGCATGGGTGACGTCGAGGTGCACGCGCTGCGCGGGGTCTCCCTCGAGATCGCGCGCGGCGACTTCGTGGCGGTGATGGGCGCCTCCGGCTCGGGCAAATCCACGCTCATGAACATCGTCGGCTGCCTCGATCGCCCCACCCGCGGCAGCTACACCTTGGACGGGCGCTCCGTCGGCGGCCTGTCGCGCGACGTCCTCGCCGAGATCCGGAACCGCACCGTCGGCTTCGTGTTCCAGAGCTTCAACCTGCTCGCGCGCACCAGCGCGCAGGAGAACGTGGAGCTCCCCCTCGTCTACGCCGACGTGGGCACGCGCGAGCGCCGGCGCCGCGCCCGGGAGGCGCTGGAGCGCGTCGGCCTCGGCGACCGCCTCGACCACCATCCCAACCAGCTCTCGGGCGGCCAGCAGCAGCGCGTCGCCATCGCGCGCGCGCTCGTCACCGCGCCCAAGATCATCCTGGCCGACGAGCCGACCGGCAACCTCGACTCGCGCACCAGCCTCGAGATCATGGCTCTCTTCCAGGAGCTGGGCCGCTCCGGCATCACCGTCGTCCTGGTGACGCACGAATCCGACATCGCGCAGTTCGCCGCCCGCGTCCTCATCGTGAAGGACGGGCGGCTGCAGTCCGATCAGCGCCGGCCGCCGGCCGTGGCGGTCGCGCCCCCGCCCGAACAGGAGCTCGCATGAACCCCATCGCCACCACCCGCGTGGCCACGCGCGCGCTGCTCCGCAACAAGCTGCGGTCGTTCCTCACCACGCTCGGCATCGTCATCGGCGTCGGCGCGGTCATCGCCATGGTCGCCATCGGCGAGGGCGCCAAGGCGCAGGTGCAGGCGTCGTTCGACGCCATGGGCAACAACCTGCTCATCGTCACCTCGGGCGCCAGCTTCGCCGGCGGCGCGCGCGGCGGCTTCGGCTCCCAGCCCACGCTCACCTGGGACGACTTCCAGGCCATCCGCAGCCAGCTCCCCGCGGTCCACCTGGCCGCGCCCCAGCTGCAGGGGCGGGCGCAGATCGTCTCCGAGGACCAGAACTGGTCGACCCAGGTCACCGGCACCACGCCCGACTTCTTCGCCATCCGCAACTGGAAGTTCCAGCGCGGCTCCAGCTTCGGCCAGGCGGAGATGGACGGCGGCGCCAAGGTGGTGGTCCTCGGCGACACGGTCGCCCAGCAGCTGTTCGGCGCGAACGTCGATCCAGTGGGGATGGGCGTGCGCATCAAGAACATCCCGTTCACCGTGATCGGCGTCCTCGCCGACAAGGGGCAGTCGCCCTGGGGCCAGGACTACGACGACATCGCGGTCGTCCCGTCGACCACGTACCAGGCGAAGGTGCAGGGCGGCCTGTCCAAGTTCCTCGCGGGCGCGATCCTCGTCAGCGCGATCTCCGCCGAGGCCACCCAGCGCGCCGAGGAACAGATCACCTCGCTCCTGCGCGAGCGCCACCGGCTCGCCGCCGGCGTCGACAACGACTTCCAGGTGCGCAACCTCACCGAGGTCGCCAGCGCCCGCCAGGAGTCGACCCAGACGCTCACGCTCCTCCTGGCCAGCATCGCCGCGGTGTCGCTGCTCGTCGGGGGCATCGGCATCATGAACATCATGCTCGTCTCGGTCACCGAGCGGACGCGCGAGATCGGCGTGCGCATGGCGGTCGGCGCCAAACCGCGCCACATCCTTGCCCAGTTCCTCGTCGAGGCGCTGACCCTGTCGATCATGGGCGGCCTCATCGGCGTGGCGCTCGGCCTGGTGGCGGCGCGCGAGCTCGCCAGGCGCTTCCAGTGGCCGACGCTCATCCGCCCGGACATCGTGCTCATCGCGGTGGTGTTCAGCGCCGCGGTCGGCGTGATCTTCGGGCTCTATCCGGCGCGGAAGGCCTCGCGCCTCGACCCCATCGACGCCCTGAGGTACGAGTGATGCGCCTCTTCATAGTGGCTTCGCTTTGCTGCCCCGCCGCGGCGCTCGCCGCGGGCCAGACCCTGTCGCTCGAGCAGGCGATCGCGACGGCGCGGGCGCACCATCCGCAGCTGCGGCAGGCCCGCGCCCAGAACGACGTCGCCGACGCCCGCGCCGACGTGGCGCGCGCGGGGCTCCTTCCCCAGGTCACCGGCACCGCGCGCTACAACCACAGCGCGAGCGAGAGCGGGCAGAGCGGCGGGTTCAACGCCTCGACCGGCAGCGTGGTCGGCAACCTGTGGAGCTTCGGCGTCACCGGATCGCAGCTCTTGTGGGACTTCGGCCGCACGACCGGCAACTGGGACGCGGCCAAGGCCACCTACGACGCCCAGGTCGCGACCGGCCGCGTCACCGAGAAGACCGTGCTCCTCACCGTGCGCACCGCGTACTTCACCGCGCGCGCCGACAAGGCGCTGCTCCAGGTGGCCAAGGAGACGCTCGCCAACCAGGTGAAGCACCTGGGGCAGGTGTCGGCGTTCATCGACGTGGGGACGCGCCCGGAGATCGACCGCGCCCAGGCCAAGACCGACGTGGCCAATGCGCGGCTGGCGATGATCCGCGCCGACAACGCCTACTCCGTGGCCCGGGCGCAGCTCAACCTGGCGATGGGCGTCGAGGCGACGACGGGCTACGACGTCGGCGACGAGACCATCCCCGAGGTCGCCGGGGAGGACGGCACCACCGACGCGCTCGTCGCCGAGGCGATCAAGTCCCGCCCCGAGCTGGCGGCGATCCACGCCCAGCAGACCGCGCAGGACGCGACGATCCGCGCCGCCAAGGGCGACTATTTTCCCATCTTCACCGCCACGGCCGGGGCGAGCGAATCGGGGAGCGCGCTCGACTCGCTCAACTGGTCGTGGAACGTCGGCGTGACGATGACCTGGCCGATCTTCTCCGGGCTGGCGACGCGGTCCAACGTGCGCGCCGCCGAGTCGAGCCGCGTCGCCCTCGACGCGCAGGCCGACTCCGTGCGCCAGCAGGTGCGGCTCGACGTGGAGCAGGCGCGCCTGGCCGTGGTCGCCGCCAAGAGCGCGATCGGCGCGGCCGAGGAGGCGCTGACGAACGCGCGCGAGCGGCTGCGCCTCGCCGAGGGGCGCTACCAGACCGGCGTCGGCAACATCATCGAGCTGGGCGACGCGCAGGTGGCGCTGACCAACGCCGCCGCGCAGAAGGTCCAGGCCGACTACGATCTGGCGACCGCGCGGGTCACGCTGCTGTCCACGCTGGGCCGCTGAGTCTCCGATAAGATGGAAGGGTGACCCGGTCGCCCGACCCTCCGATCACGCAGGCCGACACCGGCGCGGCCGCGTCGGACGCGGGCGACCCGGGGCTGGAGCCCACGGCCCCGGTCGGCTCGCAGGATACGACGCCGCCGTCGACGACCGGGGCGCGGGCGCCGTTCCCGCCGGGCGCTGCCATCGGCCCGTTCGTGGTGGAAAAGGAGGTCGGTGCCGGCGGCATGGGCGTCGTCTACGCCGCGCACGATCCGGCGCTCGACCGCAAGGTGGCTATCAAGCTGCTGCGCCCGGATCTCGTCGCGGCCGAGCCGCGGCGGGCGCGCCTCCTGCGCGAGGCGCAGGCCCTGGCGAAGCTCACCCACCCCAACGTCATGACGGTGTACCAGGTGGGCACGGTCCACGACCAGGTGTTCCTCGCGATGGAGTTCGTCGACGGCGAGACGCTGCGCGATTGGCTGCGACGCGAGCGGCCGCCGTTTCACGACGTCGTGCGCGCGTTCGTCCGCGCCGGGCGTGGGCTCGCGGCCGCCCACCGCGCCGGGCTCGTCCATCGCGACTTCAAGCCGGAGAACGTGCTGCGCGGCCGGGACGGGCGCGTGCTGGTGACCGATTTCGGCCTGGTCGGCGTGGCCGGCTCCAGCCACGACGGCGCGGACGCGGTGCCGTCGCCGTCGCCGTCGTCATCGTCGCCGGCGCCGGCGCTGCACACGCCGCTCACCCAGACGGGCCAGGTGCTGGGGACGCCGCGCTACATGGCGCCGGAGCAGCACGAGGGGCGCGCGGTCGACGCGCGCGCCGACCAGTTCGCGTTCGCGGTCGCGCTGTACGAGGCGCTGTACGGCCGCCCGCCGTTCGAGGGGCGGAGTCTCGCCGAGCTGCGGCGGAACGTGCTCGCCGGCAACGCGCTGCCGCCGCCGCGGGGGCGCGCCCCGCGGTGGATCGCCGGCGCGATCGCGCGTGCGCTGGCCGTCGAGCCCGATCGCCGCTTCCCCGACATGGACGCGCTCCTCGACCGGCTGGAGCGCGGCCCGCTGGTGACGCCGCGGCGCGCCGCCGCCGCTGCGGCGATCGCCGCCGCCGCCGGCGTGCTGGTGTGGGCGCTCGGCCGCGATCCGGGGGAGGCGTGCCGCGGCGCCGCCGCCAAGCTGGCCGGCGCGTGGGACCCGACGGTGCGGGAGCACGTGCGGGCCGCATTCGCCGCCAGCGGCCGCCCCTACGCCGAGGACACGTTCGCGCGCGTGGCGCGCGCGTTCGACGATTACGCCGCGGCGTGGGCGGCGATGCGCGTCGATGCCTGCCGGGCCACGGCGGTCCGTCACGAGCAGTCGTCCGCGCTGATGGACCTGCGCATGGCCTGCCTCGATCGCCGCCTGGGCGCGCTGCGCGCGCTCGGGGGCGTGCTCGCCCGCGCCGACGCGCCCGTGGTGGATCGAGCCGTCGCGGCGGCGGCCGGGCTCGACTCGCTCGACGGGTGCGCCGACGCCGCGGCGCTCGCCGCCGCGGTCGCGCCCCCGACGGGCGCGGTCGCGCGCGACGTCGACGCTCTGCGCGCGCGCCTCGACGAGGCGCAGGCGCTCCTCCGCGCCGGGCGGACCAAGGAGGCCTATGAGCGCCTGCTCGCGCTCGCCGCCGACGCGCGCGGATCGAGCTACCGGCCGCTCCTCGCCGACGTGCTTGCCAGGCTCGGCGGGGTCCAGGTCGAGCAGGGCAACGCCAAGGCGGCGCGGGCGACGCTGGAGGAGGCGATGGCGATCGCCGCCGAGGTCAAGGACGACGTGCGCCTCGCCGACGCGCAGGTGTTCCTCCTCTATCTCACCGGGGTGAAGGAGGCGCACCCGGCGGAGGCGCTGGCGATGCGCCCCGCGGCGGAGGCGGCGGTGCGGCGCGCCGGCGGCGACGACGCGATGTGGGCGCAGCTCCACCAGCAGGTGGGGAACGTGATGTTCGCCGACGGCAAGGTCGCCGAGGCCGCGGCGGAGCTCGGGCGCGCGCTGGCCCTGCGCGAGAAGGCGCGCGGGCCGGACAGCCTCGACGTCGCGCGCACGCTCGGCGCGCTGGCGCGGGTGGAGGTCAAGGACGGCAAGTTCGACCAGGCGCGCGCCCACCTCATCCGGGCGCGCGAGATCGTCGCGAAGGTGGTCGGCCCCGACCACGCCGACGTGGGGCAGCTGTACACCGAGCTGGGGAACGCCCACTACTATGAGCGCCGGTGGACCGAGGCACTCGAGATGTACCAGCGGGCGCTTGCAGTCGCGCGTCACGCCAGCGGCGAGGACAGCGGGGCGACGGGCGCCGCGATGCAGAACGTGGCCATGGCGCTCGACGACGTCGGGCGGCACGACGAGGCGCTGGCCACGTACCTCCGCGCGCTGGCGATCCGCGAGAAGGCGATCGGCCCCGACCACCCCGACATCGCCGCCACCGTCGGCAACATCGGCGTGCTTCTGGTCCAGCAGAAGCGGCTCGACGAGGCGCGGCCGTACTTCGAGCGGGCGCTGGCGATCCGCGAGAAGGCGTTCGGCCCGGACCACGTCGAGGTCGCGACGTCGCTGCTCAACCTGGGCCAGCTGCTGGCCGACAGCGGCAGGCACAAGGAGGGCATCCCCTACCTCGAACGCGCGCTCGCGCTGCGCCGCAAAGGCCTGCGCCGCGATCATCCCCAGGTCATCTCGGCCGAGGTCGCGCTGGCGTACCTCTACATCGACGTGGGGCGGGGAAAGGACGCGCTGCCGCTCCTCGAGGAGGCGCTCGCCGCGCTGGGCGACAAGCCGGCCTACTACCGGGGCCGGGCCAAGTTCGGCCTGGCGCGGGCGCTCGTCGACGCGGACCGGGCGCGGGCGGTGCGCTGGGCGATCGACGCGCGCGACGAGCTGGCCGCGCTCAAGGAAGACGAGACGGTGGCCATCGTGGACGAGTGGCTGCGCCATTATCGGGTATCCTCCGCGCGATGAAGGCCTCGACCGCGCGCACGCTCGCCACCCTGGGTCCCGTCGTCATCGGGTCGAGCGCGTTCGGTGTCGCGGCGGTGTGGGTGGTCCGCGCGTTCGTCCCCCCCGAGGTCCTCGCCGCGTCGAACGACGTGGTGGGCAACTACCTCCAGACGGTGGGCGGGATCTACGCGGTCCTTTTGGCATTCGTCGTGTTCGTCGTGTGGACCCAGTTCAACGAGTCGCGCGGCTTCGTCGAGCGCGAGGCGAACGAGCTCGCCGACCTGTGGCGGACGCTGCAGGGGCTCGACCCGGACCGGCTGGGCGAGCCGC
>DATFWE010000162.1:0-5031 GCA_035259575.1 Haliangiales bacterium | reverse complement strand
CAGCGACGATCTCGCGCGCGGGGGCGCTCCTGGGCAACCTCTCGGCGCGGCCCACGCGATGGCGGCGCAGGTCGGGCGGGAAGCGCTTGCCCAGCGTATCGTAGAGCAGGCGAAACACCTGGCGGAACCCGTTGGGCACCGACGGGTGGAACAGAATGTCGTCGAGCGCGAGGCTGGCGAACCCGCGCGCGCTCGGCGTCTGGGCCTCGATCTCGGCCGCGACGGCGCGATCCGCGTCGTCGGCGACGCCGAGCAGGACCGCGAGCTCGGCGGCGCAGCGGCCGGCCTCGATCGATCCGGCGTAGCCGGCGCGGCCGCGCGCCGTGAGCGCGCGCGCGAGCACGCGGTAGGCCGCGCCGTCCCACGCCTCGCCGCCGAGGCGGAAGCGCATGCTCGCCAGCACGCGGTCGAGGTTCATCCGCAGCGTCACCGCGTCGCCGGCGCGGGTGTAGTGGTCGATCACCGCAGCGAGCGCCTCGGTGCTCAGCGGATCGGCGTCGAGCGCGCGGCGGAGCGCCTCCTCCGCTCGTTTCTTGTCCTTGAAACCCTCCTCGAACACGCGCGCCACCAGGTGGAGGTGGCGCACCCTGGCGGCGGGATCGGCCGAGAGCGCGACGAGGCGCTCGGTGGCGGCGAGCGCGGTGCGATGGTCGCCGGCGGCGAGGGACATGCGCGCCAGATATTCCAGCGACGGCTGGTCGTTCGGGTCGTGCGCGAGCACGCGCTCGAACGCGCGCACGGCGTAGTTGTGGGTGGGCAGGTGGTCGGCGTAGATGACGCCCAGGCGGAAGAACACGTCCTTGACCGTCGCCGGATCCTCCTCGATGCGCGCGCGCGCGATGAGCGCCTCCTCCGCCTCCTTCCACGCGCCCTGCGCCCACGCGAGCTCGGACAGCCCGGCCAGCGCGCCGCGATGGCGGCGGTCGATGGCGAGGATCGCGCGCAGGTGCTGCTTGGCGACCTCGGGGTCGGCGAGGACGTCGCGGTAGAGCTCCGCGAGGGCGCCGTGGAGCTCCATCTTGCGCTCCGGGTCGTCGTCGAGGTCGACGCGCGCGGCCAGGAGCTCGGCCAGCTCGGCGTGGCGCTCCGAGGACTCGAGGATCGCGCGCAGGCGCGCGAACGCGTCGGCATGGAGCGGGTAGGCGGCGAGGACCCCGCGCAGCGCCGCCGCGGCCTCATCGACGTCGCCGGCATGGTCCATGGCGGCGACGGCCGCCAGGTGGAGGAGCCCGGCGCGCTCGCCGTCGCCGCGGGCGGTCGCGGCCTCGTGCTTGGCCGCCAGGACGACGTCCCCCCACTGCTCCCCGCGCAGCGCGAGGCGCCGCCACGCGCGCAGCGCCGGCGGGAACCCGGGCAGCGCCTCGGCGGCGGCGCGGTAGCGGCGCAGCGCCTCGTCGGGCTGCGTCGCCTCCAGGAGCTCGCCGGCGCGCACGAGGAACGTGGCGCGCCCGCGCGGGTCGTCGGCGAAATAGTCGGCCACGTGCTCCTCGAGCGCCGCCAGCTCGGGGCCGCCGCTCTGGTGGCCGCGCGCCTCCAGCCGGAACAGCGCCGGGCGCGAGGTCGGATCGACGGCGAGGGCGGCCGCGAAGTCGTCGAGCGCCTCGGGCGCGCGACCCAGCCGCTCGTGCAGGCGCGCGCGCTCGAGGAGGATGGGGACGGCCTCGGCCCCGCCGACCGCCGCGGCGAGCTTGCCGTACACGGCCGCGAGCTCGTCCTCGCGCGCCTCGCTGAGGTAGGTGCGCTCGAGCGCGCGCAGCGTGGGCATGCGCGTGGGATCGATGGTCACCGCCGACTCCCACGCCAGCGTCGCCGACGCGATGTCGCCGCGCAGGTCGCCGTCGATGCGCGCCAGCTCCTCGTAGGCGTCGACGCGCGCGGCGGCGTCGCCGCTCTCCTCGGCGCGGCGCAGGTCCTCGAGCGCCAGGTCGGCGAGCGGGCTCAGCTCCTCGGCGGCCGCCGCCACGCGGTTGAAGCCGTCGCGGGTGATGGGATCGCCGGGGCGAAGCGCCAGCGCCTCGCGGTAGGCGGCCGCGGCGCGCCCGGCGTCGCCCACCCGCCACGACCACACCTCCGCCAGCCGCAGGAGGCGCGCGGCGTGGAGCGGATCGGCGGCGTCGCCCTCGGCGTCGCCCTGGTGGAGCGCGGCGAGCGCGCCGGCGTCCCCCAGGCGCCGGTAGGCGCGCCCGAGCCGGACCGCCGCCCCCGCGAACGCGGGCCGGGCGGCGACGAGCGGCGCCAGCACGGCGGCGGCGCGCGCCTCGTCGTCGGCGTCCTCCCACAGGGCCGCGGCGCGATAGAGCGACGCGTCGCGCGCCGGGCCGGGGGGCAGCGCCTCGGCGCGCGCGGCGAGGCGATCCGCCACCTCGTCCCAGCGGCCGGCGTGGCCGAGGAGGTCGAGGAGCAGCGCCGTCGCGCGCGCATCGCCGTTCGCCGACGCGGTCTCGAGCGCCGCGCGCGCGTCGTCGTTGTTCGGATCGAGCCCGGACAGCGCCGCGCGGCGGAGGGCGAGGTCGGCGGCGCGCACGGGGTCCGCCGTCGCCGCCTCGAGCCCGGCCAGCGCTTCGGCCCAGGCGGCCGTGTCGCCGCGGAGCGCGGCGACGCGCGCGAGGCCCTCCCATCCCTCCATGGAGCTCGCCGACGGGTCGGCGGCGAGCGCATCGCGCCACGCGGCCTCGGCCGCGGCCAGGGTGTCGTGGCCCTCGGCGTCGAGCGGCACGCCGGCACCGCCGGTGCGCACCTCGGCCGCGATCGTGGCCGCGCGCGCCGCGCGCGCCCGCGCCGCCAAGGGGCCCTCGGGGGCGACGTCGGCGATCTCCGACCACAGCTCGGCGAGCTCGCGGTGCCGGCCGGCGCGCTCGTAGAGGCGCGCCAGCGCCGCCGCGATCGGCGCCGACGCGGGCGCGGCGGCCCGCGCCGCCGCCAGCTCGGCGATGGCCTCGTCGGTGCGCCCGGCCCCCTCGAGGAGGCGCGCCGCCCGCAGGCGCAGCGGCCCCGACGCCGGCGGATCGTCGCCCGCACCCTGGTGCAGGAGCGCCACCGCCGCGTCGATGTTGCCCGAGGCCTCCTCGGCCGCGCCCAGCTCGTCCATGAGGTCGACGTCGCCGGGGTCCGCCGCCGCCGCCTCGCGCAGGGCGCCGAGCGCCGCGGCGGGATCGCCCAGCGCGCCGCCCTGGAGCGCGCTGAGGAGGCGCAGCACTTCCGCGCGACGCGACGGCGCCGGCTCGAGCGCGGCCCACGACTGAAGGGCCAGCGCCGCCGCCGCCGGCTGCCCGAGCGCGAGGTACGCGTTGGCCACCAGCTCGAGGACGAGCGGGTCGTCGTACGCGCCAACCTCCTCCAGCCGGCGCGCCGCGGCGGCCGCGTCGCCCGCCGCGACGGCCCAGGCCGCGCGGCGGCGCGCGACCGCGGCCACCAGCGTCGGGTCGCCGGAGCCGGCGAGCGCGGCGGCCTCCTCACCCTCGGCGGGCTCGCCGCGGCGAAGCGCGAGGCGCAGGAGCCCGAGGCGCGCGCCCCTGTCGTCGGGGTGGGCCTCGAGCGCCGCGGCGTAGGCGGCGCCCGCCTCGACGTGGCGATGTGCCCGCTCGTGGAGGCGGCCGCCCAGGACGTGCAGGGCCGCACGGAGCCGGTAGTCGCCGACGAGCGGCGCCGCCGCGGCGCATACGTCGATCACCTCCTCGGGGCGGTCGTCGGAGTATGCGAGCTCCATCTGCGCCAGGAGCGAGCGCAGATCGTCGCGGCGCGCGTCGGCGAGCTCGCCGAACGCCACCCGTGCGAGGTCCTGCTCGCCCATCGCGATGAGGAGCTCGGCGCGATAGGCGGCGAGCGCGCCCCGCTCGGCCGGCGCCACCAGCTCGAGCTCGATGTCGAGCCAGCGCAGCGCCTCGCGGTGGTCGCCGAGGCGGACGCACAGCCGCCGCAGCCCGCGCACCGCGGGCAGGTAGCGATGATCGGCGTGGCACGCCTCCTCGTACTCGGCGCGCGCGCGCGCCGTGTCCCCCGCTTCCTCGTAGGCGCGCGCCAGGTAGTAGTGGATGCGGCCGGGGCGGCCGCCGGCCGCCAGCTCCGCCTCGTAGAGCTCGATGCGCTCGGCGACGTCGTCGACGGCGAGCGGGGCGGCGCGATCGGGGAAGCGGAACGCCCCGGGCGCCTCCGGCGGCGACGTGGCCTCGGCGGAGGCGCGCGCGGCCGCCTCCTCCAGCGCGGTGCGAATGCTCGATTCCTCGCGCGCGAACTCCAGCGACGGCTTGTCGCGCTTCGGCGCGGCGCGGGGGCGCGCGGCCGGGGGCGGCGCCGGCGCGGCGGGCGCCTCGGTCGCCGGCGCCTCGGGCGGCGGCACGACCCGCCGGACGATGTTCTGGGTAAGCCGGCGCGGCGGGAGGACTTTGGCGGGCACGAACTCGTCGGTCGTGGCGGCGGCCTCGGCGTCGGCGGCGGCGCCGATCTCGATGTCGTCGTAGAAATCCTCGAGCTGCGCCGGCTCGGGGGCCTGCGCCTGCGCCACCATCTCGGCCTCGTCGGCGATGCGCGTGCTCTCCTCCGACGACGGCTCCGCCGACGCGGGTGCGGCCGCCTCCGCCGCGGCCTCGCGCGCGGAGGTGAGGACCGAGCGCTTCACCACCGCCGGCCCGCGGCGCGCGGGCTCGTCCGGGCGCGCGGCCTGCTTCAGGAGCTCGTCGTCGACCTCGGTGATCTTGGTCGCCTCGCCGAACTCGCCCGTCGCCGGGGGCGGCGGCGCGGCGGGGGCGTCGGCGCCCGACGGGCCGAACACCGCGAGGAGCGCGGCGTCCACCTCCTCCTCGGTTCCGGCGAAGACCTCTTCGTCCGTCGGCGCCTCGGGCAGCGACACCGGCGGCGGCGGCGTGGATGACGCGCGCGGCTGGGGACGCACGAGCGGCGCCGGGCGCGGCGCCGAGCTCATGACCTCGTCCTCGGGCGGCGGCAGCGGCGGCGGCGCGCCCAGGAGGTCGCCGAGCGCCTCGCCGTCGTCGCCGAGGTCGAGCTCGCCCTCGAGCAGCTCCGCGATGGGATCCT
>DATFWE010000161.1:0-14352 GCA_035259575.1 Haliangiales bacterium | reverse complement strand
GGCGTCCTGCCCCCGCCGGCGGCGCCGTTTTCTCCCGATCCGACGGCCGGCGCGCCCCAGATCGACATCGAGAACACGACGTTCACGAACGAGACCGCGGCGGCGATCGTCGATGCGGCCGACCACAACGCGTTCTCCGTGGACGCCGCGTCGCGACTTCTCGGCAAGGCCCCCGGCGACCCCGCGCTCGACGTCTGGGCGGGCCCGGCGCCGTGGCTCGGCATCGCCGATATCGTCTACCTCAACGACGTCCCGCAGCACGGCCGGTTCTGGCAAGTCCGGCCGGCGGGGGACGTGCCGTCGGCGCGCTTCGGCGCCGGCATGTGCTGGGACGGCGCGTCGCGGCGGTTCGTGCTGTACGGCGGCGCGGCCGCGCGCGGCTTCGACGACACGTTCACGCTCGACCCGTCGACGTTCGCGTGGCGCGTCGCCACCGACGCGCGCCTCGACCTGGGCACCGGCCGCCGCCTGGACGTGGCGATGGCGTCGTCGTTTCCGGGGAAGTCGTGCCTGCTGTTCGGCGGTCAGTCCGGCGACGCCGTCGACGTCGTCTACGCCGACCTCTACCGGTTCGTCGTCAACCCGCAGACCCTCGAGCCGGAGTGGCACAAGCTGTCGCCGGCGTGCACGCCCCGGTGCCCGGATGCCCGCTTCGGCGCGAGCCTCAGCGCGCTCGACGACCATCGCTATCTGCTCGTCGGCGGCCGGGGCGCCGGAGGACAGTTCTGGGGCGAGTGGTGGATCTATGACGCCGACGCCAACACGTGGACCGATCGCACCGTGGCAACCGCGCCGATGTACGTCGCCGAGCATGCCGCGACGACCGCCGGCGGCGCCGGCGTCCTGATCTACGGCGGCCAGGACCAGAACGGCTCCGCTCGGGACACCGCGTTCGTGTTCGACAAGTCGCTCGACGACGGCACGCATTCTCCGTGGCGGCCCGTCGCCATCGGCTCGGCCGCGGCGGGGCCGGGGGCGCGCTCGCTCCTCGGCATGGCGATCGTCCCGCGCGGCGGCGATCGGCGCGATCGCTACGTCGCGTTCGGCGGCTCCGACGGCGTAAACTACGGCGACACCGGCGCCGTCCTCGTCGCCGACGGGCTCGTCGCCGGCAATTTCGAGGCGACGACCGGGCCGCGGCCGTCGGCGCGCGGCCACTACGCGATGGCGTCGTCCGCCGATCTCGCCAAGGCGGCGATCGCCAGCGAGTCGCTCGCCGGCACGACCGTGGTCCTCTTCGGCGGAGACCCCGGGGTCGGCCAGTCTCCGCTCGCCGACACCTGGGTGTACGTCGTGAGCGCCCCGTGATCCATCGCCCATCGGCCGGTCGAGATCGTCGCCATCGTGCTGACCAACAGCACGACGTTGACGTGGGACGCGAACACCGATCCCGACCTGGCCGGCTACGAGGTCGTATGGCGCGAGACCACCAGCCCGGACTGGACGAACGCGATTCCGGTGGGCAACGTGACCACCGTGACGCTGCCGCTGGCGCCGAAGGACAACTTCCAGTTCGGCGTCCGCGCGGTCGACAGGGACGGGCACGACAGCCCCGTCGCGTTCCCGACGACGAAGTTCAATTAGCGTCGGACGCCCTACGGCGTCGGCGGCATAATTGCGCGCATGCGCCGTGCCGCAGCCTGCCTCGCTCTGGTCCTGACGTTCGCCTTCGCCGCGCGCGCGGCAGCGGACGCGCCGACCGAGCGCATCAAGACCATCATCGTGGTCCGCCACGCGGAGGCCGAGCCGGGGCCGCCCGGCGGCGATCCGCAGCTCGGCGCCGCCGGCCGGGCGCGCGCGCTCGAGCTCGCCCGCGCCCTGGCCGACGCGCCGCTGCGCGCCGTCTACTCCACCCACTACGCGCGGAACCGGCAGACGGCCGAGCCGCTCGCGCGCCGCGCCGGCGATCGCCTCCGGATCATCGACGACGTGACGGCGATCCTCTCCGCGCTCGCCGCCGAGCCGTGGGGCGGCACAGTCCTCGTCGTCGGGCACAGCAACACCGTGCCGAAGCTGCTCGCGGGCCTCGTCGGGCGGCCGATCCCCGAGAGCGAGCCGGTCCGCTTCGACGCGATGTGGATCGTCGCGCTGTCGCGGGACGGCGGCGCGTCGGCGCTGTGCCTGCACTACGGGGAGGCGGCGCCCTAGGACCCCTGCCTGTCGTTCCTGTACACCGCGTACGCCGCCGTGTACTCCATCACCCGCGCGACGTCGTCGATGAACGCCTCGTCGTAGCCGGCGCGGCGCAGGAGGTGGAAGCCCATCTCCATGCCGGACGTGATCCCGCCCGCCGTGATGATCCGCCCGGCATCGACGACGCGCGCGCGGCTCACCTTGCACGCCGGCGCGATCTTGGCCAGGCGATCGATCGGCACCATGCCGTTGGGCCCGCTCTCCACACGGTCGGGCTCCTTGCGGTTGGTTGCCAGAAGCCCGTCGAGCAGGCCCATCTTGGCGTAGATCCACGAGCCGGTGCACACGCTCGTCAGCAGCGTCGACTCGGGCAGCGAGCGAATGTACTCGTGCAGGCGCGCGTTCGCGATCTCCTGGCGCGTGCCGAAACCGCCCGGGATGAGGAACGCGTTCATGGCCGGCCGCTCGGCGAACGAATAGTTGGGCAGGACGGTGAACCCGGCCTGCGCCTGCACCGGCCGCAGGGCGTCGGCGATGAGGAACGCCTCGAGCTCGGGGTCGTAGCGCCGCGCGACGGAGAACACGCCGTGGGGCGCGGCGAAGTCGACGATCTCGGCGTCCTTGAACACGTAGATCCCCAGGCGAAAGCCAGCGATCCGTGGCGGCATGGCAGCCTCCTTTCAAGAAACGCTCGCGCGCGCCCTGAACCCTACCGCGAACTCATGCTATAGACCACGGTCGACGTGCGCATCGGTCCCCTCACCGTCGACCTCCCCGTGCTCCTCGCGCCGATGGCCGCGGTGACCGATCTGCCGTTCCGCACGATCTGCGAGGAGATGGGCGTCGGCCTCACGATCACCGAGTTCCTGTCCGCGCACGCCCTCACCGCCGGCGCCAAGAAGACCGTGGACAAGATGACGCCGAGCCTCGACGGCCGGCGCTTCGGCGTCCAGATCTTCGGGCGCGAGGACGAGATGATGGTCCGCGCCGCCGAGATGGCGGTCGGCATCGGCGCCTCGCTCGTCGACATCAACATGGGCTGCCCGGCCAAGCGCGTGGTCGCCGGCGACTGCGGCTCCGCCCTCATGAACGAGCCCGCGCTCGCCCAGGAGCTGGTGCGCGCGGTCCGGCGCGCGGTCCCCGCCGACATCCCCGTCACCGTCAAGCACCGCGCCGGCTGGGACGACCGCCACCGCAACGCGCCCGAGTTCGCCTGCGCGCTCGTCGAGGCCGGCGCCGCCATGATCACCGTCCACGGCCGCACGCGCAGTCAGGGGTTCTCGGGGGCGTCCGACCTCGACATCATCCGCCGCGTGCGCGACGCCGTGCCGCGCCACGTCCCGGTCGTCGGCAACGGCGACGTCGTCGACGTCGACGGGTACGTGCGCATGCGCGAGGCGACCGGCTGCGACGCGGTCATGATCGGGCGCGGCGCGCTGGGGAACCCTTGGCTGTTCCGCTCGATCGGCGCGTGGGCGCGCGGCGAGCGCGACCCGGGGCCGCCGGCCCCCGAGGAGCGCGCCGCCGTACACGAGCGCCACGTGTCGTTCATCCTCTCACTCACCGAGCCCAAGCGGCACGCCGCCGAGCTGCGCAAGGCATGCGCGTGGTATGCCAAAGGACTCTTCGGCGCGAACGCGCTCCGTCAAAAAATCTGGGCGCTCGACGATCCATCGGAGATCCTTGCCATGAGCCGTGCGTTCTTCCGGCAGTTGCGCGATCGTGCGAGTCAATCCTTGACTTCCGACGCGCGCGCGTCACTAATGGTGAACGCTTCGTGAGAGGGGCATGTCGAGTCGAGCCACGCGCAAGCTGGTCAGGGAGTCGCTTCTTTTCTGCGACTCCACCGAGATGGCGGACGTCGCAGCGCGGATCGAGGACGCGGCCGAGTCGGACGCGCCCGTCCTGATCGAGGGCGAGCCGGGCAGCGGCCGCGAGCTGGTGGCGCGCACCATCCACTACGCCGGACCGCGCCGCGCCGGCGACTTCGTCGCGGTCAAGGCCACCAACATCCCGCGCGCGCGCCTGGAGGAGGAGCTCATCTCCGGCCGCACGCTGCGCCGCGCCAACGGCGGGACGCTCCTCGTCAAGGATCTCGACACTCTCCCGCGCGGGCCGCAGAAGAGCCTGTCGCGCGTGCTCCAGCGCAAGCGCCGGGAGCGCGAGGAATCGGGCGAGCAGCTCGACATCCGTCTCATGGGATCCACCGACGGCGACCTCGAGCAGTCCGTGGCGGCCGACTACTTCGACCGCGAGCTCTACGAGCGGTTGGGGTCGCGCAAGATTTGCATACCACCGCTGCGACGGCGCCTCGCCGACCTGCCGCGGTTGATCAAGCATTTCTTGAGCCAGATGGGCGAAGAGATCGGGCGGTCGCGCGTATCGATCACCGATCGCGCGCTCGATCGGCTGTCCAAGTACCCGTGGCCGGGCAACGTCGCCGAGCTCAAGGACGTGGCGCGGCGGCTCGTGCTCCGGCTGAAGCGCGGGCCGGTGGACGCGGCGGACGTCGAGGCGGTCCTGCCCCAGGTCGGCGAGCGTATCCCCGTCGAGGACATGGCATTCGAGGAGCTCGTGCGCGCCAAGCTGCGTGGGTTCCTTCACCGCGTGGACGGCTACCCTGTCGACAATCTCTACGACGACGTGATCTCGCGGGTCGAGCGGCCGCTCCTCGCCCTGGTCATGGAGCACGCGGGCCAGAACCAGCTCCGGGCGGCCGCGATCCTCGGCCTCAACCGCAACACGCTGCGGAAGAAGCTGGCCCAGCACAACCTCACGGCGAAGCGCGCCGGTCAGTGAGCAGCGGGCGCAGGTTGCGCTCGCGCTCGCCTAGGCGCGCGATCTCGGCGCGCAGGTGGTCGGCGACGCGCTTGTACTGCGCGGGCCGCGGCGTCCCGTCGAGAAGCGTGCCGAAATCGACGGGCTTGCCGATGACGATGATGATGGGGTCGCCGCCCGCGCGGAAGCGCGAAGCGATCTCGTGGCCGAACGAGTTCGACAGCCCGTTGATCCACACCGGCAGCACCGTCGGGCGCGCGCGCATGATGATCTGCCCCACGCCGGGCTGCGCCGGCAGGAGCTCGTAGGGATCCGGGCCCTTGCCGCGCGTCCCCTCCGGGTGCATGCCGACGACCGCGCCCTTTTGGCCGAGGAACGCCGCGATCTCCTCGAGCGCGGCCTTGTTCCAGTCGCTCTTCTTGGCGTCGCGGAAGATCGGCGGGTACATGACGAGCCCGCCGACGACGGCATTGACGACGAAGCCGCCCCACGTCTCGTAGAAATAGTTGGACCGCACCGGAAAGTACAGCCGGCGCATCCACGCCACGTTGGTCTCGAGCGCCGCTGCGATGATGAACTGGTCGAAGAACGTCCGGTGGTTGGCGCAAAGGAGCACGCCCGCCGGCGGCGACAGCGCGCGCGCCTCGTCGAGCCCCTCCATGTGGAGGCGCCGCTCCACCACGGTGCGCACGAACGGACCGCCCACGTAGCGCTGGTACGCGCGCTGCGCGGCCTTGGCCGCGCCGTTCTCGTTGGCGAAGCGGCACACGGCGAGCACGGTCCGCTCGAACGACGTGAGGGGCGCATCGGGCACGATCTGGGGGCGCGGGGTCATGTGTGTCAGGGGTCCCGGGATCCATATGGATGCCGCGCCCCGCAGGGGTGTCAAGGGTTGACACCTCCAGCGATTTTTCCTATGTTGCCGGCGCTTTCATGGTGACCTTCTCCGAGGCCGCGAGGAAGAAGCTCGACGCCGTCATCGCCCGGTACCCCAACGCCATGGCGGCCACCCTCCCGGCGCTCCACATCGCCCAGGCCGAGCTCGGGCCGCTCACCGATGAGGTGCAGCAGGCGGTCGCCGGCTACCTCAAGGTCCCGGTCGCGCACGTCTACGGGGTGGTGACGTTCTACACGATGTTCCACCAGAAGCCGGTGGGAAAGAACGTCCTCATGGTGTGCACGAACATCTCGTGCATGCTGCGCGGCGCGTACGACATCCTCGAGCACATCGAGAAGCGGCTGGGCGTCAAGCCGGGCGGAACCACGGCCGACGGCATGTTCACCCTCGTCGAGGAGGAGTGCCTCGCGGCGTGCGCCAACGCCCCGATGATGATCTGCGGGCCGGCGTACTACCTGGACCTCACCAAGGACAAGGTGGACCGGATCCTCGACGAGCTGCGCGCCTCGCCCAAGTCGGAGCACGTGGACTGATGCCGGCCCCCCTCGGGACGAAGCTGCTCACCCAGCACTTCGGGGACGAGACGCACAAGACGATCGCCGCGTACGTCGCGCACGGCGGCTACCAGGCGCTGAAGAAGGCGCTGACGCTCCCCCCGGCCACGATCCTCGACGAGGTGAAGAAGTCGAACCTGCGCGGGCGCGGCGGCGCGGGCTTTCCGACCGGGATGAAGTGGGGGTTCGTCCCCAAGGACGCCAAGACGGTCTACCTCGTCGTCAACGCCGACGAGAGCGAGCCGGGGACGTGCAAGGACCGCGAGCTCCTCTACTGGGACCCGCACAAGCTGATCGAGGGCATCGTCATCTCCGCCTACGCGCTCGCCTGCAAGCACGCCTACATCTACATCCGCGGCGAGATGATCCGCGAGTTCCTCGTCCTCAAGAAGGCGCTGGAGGAGGCGTATCGCGACGGTTACGTGGGCAAGAACGTGGCCGGCCTCGGCTTCGAGGTGGACGTCACGATCCACCGCGGCGCCGGCGCCTACATCTGCGGCGAGGAGACGTCGCTCCTGAGCTCCCTCGAGGGCAAGCGCGGCTGGCCGCGCCTCAAGCCGCCGTTCCCGGCGGTGAAGGGTCTGTTCGGGCAGCCGACCATCATCAACAACGTCGAGACGCTGATGAACGTCCCGGCGATCGTCGACAAGGGCGGGGCGTGGTTCAACGAGCTCGGCATGGGCAAGTCGGGCGGCACGCGCATCCTATGCGTGTCCGGCCACGTGAACAAGCCCGGCGTGTACGAGCTGCCCATGGGGATCCCGTTCCGCCAGCTCATCGACGAGGTGTGCGGCGGCGTCTCCGGCGGCAAGCGGGTCAAGGCGGTCATCCCGGGCGGCGTGTCGATGCCGGCGCTCAGCGCCGACGAGCTCGACGTGCCGTGCGAGTTCGACGCGCTCATGAACGACACGCGCATCAAGGAGTGCGAGGTCGCGCCGGGGGTGAAGTTCGACATGGGCGGCGGCCGCACGCTCCGCACCATGGCCGGCTCGGGCGGGGTCGTCGTCATGGACGAGGACACCGACCTCGTCGCCGCCTGCGCGCGCATCATGGAGTTCTTCGCCCACGAGAGCTGCGGGCAGTGCACGCCCTGCCGCGAGGGCACGGGCTGGCTCGCCGGCGTGTGCCGGCGCCTCGCCGACGGCAAGGGGCGCCCGGGGGACGTCGATCTCCTGTCGTCGATCGCGTTCGGCATCGCCGGCAACACGATCTGCGCGCTGGGGGACGCGGCGGCCTGGCCGATGCTCGGGTTCATCACCAAGTTCCGCGACGAGTTCGAGGCCAAGGTCCCGGCGTCGGCGCGCGCCGGCGCCGAGGCGGGCATGACCACCGCGGTGGTGCGGGGGCGCGCATGAGGGGGCTCGCGCTGGCGGCGTTCGTCGCGGCGGCGGCCGTCGGCGCGGTGGGGGTCCCCGCGGTCGCCCGCGCCCAGGTCCAGCCCAAGCCGGTCATCGTCGACCTCGGCAAGCGCGCGCCGGTGCAGTGCGCCGCCGGCAATACGTCGACGGCGCCCAGCCCGGCGCGAGCGATCTTCTTCTGGGCGTTCGCGATCCTGGCCGTGGCCGGCGGCATGCTCACGATCAGCCGCCGCAGCGCGGTGGCGGCGGTGATGTGGCTGGTGGCGACGTTCCTCGCCATCGCGGCGGCCTACGTGCTGCTGTTCGCGCACTTCATCGCGGTGATCCAGGTTCTCGTCTACGCCGGCGCGATCATGGTGCTGTTCGTGTTCGTCATCATGATCCTCAACAAGGAGGAGGAAGAGCCCTGGGCGGTGCGGGGGATCTTCGGCAAGGGGCTCGCCGGCCTGGCGCTCCTCTACCTCGTCATGCGCCTGGTCAGCGTCCTCTACTACGCCCCCCTGGAGGAGCGCCCGTGCATCTCCGACCAGTTCGGCACGACGCTGTCGCTGGGCAAGACGCTGTTTTCGACCTACCTCTTCCCGTTCGAGGCGGTGTCGATCGTGCTCCTCATCGCCGTGGTCGGCGCGCTCGTCCTGGCGCACCCCAAGCACATCCATGAGGAAGGGGGAGACGGAGGGGCGCCCTCGTGAGCGACATCTTCTGGAACGTGTCCCTCGCGCACTACCTGGCCCTCGCCGGGGTGCTGTTCGCCATCGGCGTGGTGGGGGCGCTGATGCGCCGCAACGCCCTGATCGTCCTCATGTCGGTGGAGCTCATGCTCAACGCCGGCAACGTCACGCTGATCGCGTTCGCCCGCCGGCTGCAGGACATGCGGGGCCACGCGCTCGCGCTCATCGTCATCGCCCTGGCGGCGGCCGAGGCCGCGGTCGGGCTGGCCATCGTGGTGAGCGTGTTCCGGGCGACCCGCCATGCCAACGTCGATCGCCTCACCAACTTGAAGAACTAGCCCGTGCCGTCCGACATCCATCTCTACTGGATCCCGCTCCTGCCGCTCCTGGGCGCGGCGATCAATCTCATCATCGGCAGGCGCCTGCCGCGCTGGATGGTGTCGGCGGTCGCCTGCGGCTCGGTGGGGGTGGCCTGCGCCTACACGCTGTGGCTGGTGATCGGCCCGTTCTACGACGCGTGGGCGGCGGCGCGCGCGAGCGGCGGCAAGCTCGCGCCGCTGGTCGACACCGTCTACACGTGGATCCAGGCCGGCCGGCTCAAGATCGAGCTGTCGTTCCTCCTCGATCCGCTCGCGGCGGTGATGATCGTCATCGTCACGTTCGTGGGCTTCCTCATCCACGTGTACTCGATCGGGTACATGGCGCACGACAAGCGCCTGGCCACGTACTTCGGCTACCTGAACCTGTTCACCGGGGCGATGCTCATCCTGGTGCTCGGCGACAGCCTGCCGGTGCTGTTCATCGGCTGGGAGGGCGTCGGCCTGTGCTCGTACCTCCTCATCGGGTTCTGGTACACCGAGGAGAAGAACGCGACCGCCGGCAGGAAGGCGTTCATCGTCAACCGCATCGGCGACTTCGCGTTCCTCCTCGGGATGTTCCTCCTGTTCTCGGGGACGAACGTCCTCAACATCCAGGACCTCGCGACCGCCGGCACGCGGCTGAGGGAGGTGCCGCACGGCGGGATGGGCATGTCGCTCGCGTTCTGGTCGGCGCTGCTCCTGTTCGGCGGCGCGATCGGCAAGAGCGCGCAGATCCCGCTCTACGTGTGGCTGCCCGACGCGATGGCCGGCCCCACGCCGGTGTCGGCGCTGATCCACGCCGCGACGATGGTGACCGCGGGCGTGTACATGGTCGCCCGCATGTCGTTCCTCTACGTCCTCGCGCCGCAGGCGATGATGGTCGTCGCCGGCATCGGCGCGGCGACGGCGCTGTTCGCGGCGATCATCGGGTTCGCCCAGACCGACATCAAACGCGTCCTCGCCTACTCGACCGTGTCCCAGCTCGGCTTCATGTTCGTGGGCGTCGGGGTGGGGGCATTCAGCGCCGGCATCTTCCACCTGTTCACGCACGCGTTCTTCAAGGCCGGGCTGTTCCTCGCCGCGGGCTCGGTCATGCACGCCATGGGCGACAAGACCGACATCATGGAGATGGGCGGCTTGAAGGAGAAGACGCCGATCACGCACGGCGTGTTCCTCGTCTACTGCCTGGCGATCGCCGGCATCCCGGTGTTCTCCGGCTTCTTCTCCAAGGACGACATCCTCCTCGGCGCGTACGCGGCGGAGCTGGACGGCTGGCCGGAGTGGTACGGCAAGGTGCTGTGGGGCGTGCTGTCCGCCGCGGCGCTGGGGACGGCGTTCTACATGTTCCGCCTGTATTTCCTCGTGTTCGGCGGCAAGTCGCGCGCGGACGCGGTGACGCAGGCGCACATCCACGAGTCGCCGCCGGCGATGACGATTCCGCTCGTCGTCCTGGCGGTCGGCGCGACGCTGCTCGGCTTCCTCGGTCTGCCCAAGTTCATCGGCCACAGCTTCGTCGAGCAGTGGCTGAGCCTGCCCGAGTCCAAGGGAGCGGCGGAGGCCTCGAACGGCCTGGTCGGCGCGCTCATGGGCGGCGCGACGGCGCTGGCTCTCGTCGGGATCGTCGCGGCGTGGGCCGTCTACCGGGACGGGCCCGAGCGGGCCGCGCGGATCACCGAAGCCATCGCCCCGCTCAAGCGCCTCGTCCAGAACAAGTTTTACGTCGACGAGATCTACGACTTCCTCATCGTGCGGCCGTTCAAGTGGCTGGCGCGCGGGCTGTTCTGGGTCGTCGATCGCATCGTCATCGACAAGATCCTCGTCGAGGGGCCGGCGAAGGTGCTGTCGGTCCTCGGCCGCGCGGTGCGCGCCTACCAGAACGGCGACGTCCAGCGTTACCTGCTCCTCATGGTGATCGGCCTCGGGGCGACGTTCTACTTCGCGACGTGCTCGCCCCCGGACATCGTGACCGAGCGAGGCCCCGGCAACAGCGTGACGTTCCATGCGCTCGTCAACGACGGCGTGGCGCGCCGCCAGACCAAGCTGGCGTGGGACTTCAACGGCGACGGGCAGACCGATTCGGTTGCGCCCGACGTCATCTTCACGTTCGACTCGCCGGGCGAGAAGTCGGTGGTGCTCACGGTGACCGATGAGTTCGGGAAGGTGCGCAAGATCGTCCGCAAGGTGACGGTGGGAGGGGGCAAGTGACGGATCTGCTCCTCCCCACGGTCCTGTTTCTCCCCCTCGTCGGGGCGCTGTTCCTCATGCTGGTGCCGGCGCGGGAAGAGGGCATGCTCCGCGGCACCGCCTTCGCCGTCTCGCTGGCGACGTTCCTCGTGTCGCTCGGCCTCGTCTTCGGCTTCGACGCCGACAAGGCCGGCTTCCAGTTCGTCACCGACAAGCGGTGGGTCGACAGCATCGGCGCCCGCTTCAAGATCGGCGTGGACGGCATCTCGGTGTGGCTGGTGCTGCTCACGACCTTCTTGACGCCCATCGTGCTCCTGTCGGCGTGGCGGTCGATCGAGAAGAAGGTCAAGGAGTTCGTCATCACCTTCCTCATCCTCGAGACGGGGATGCTGGGCGCGTTCGTCGCGATCGACCTGTTCCTGTTCTACATCGCGTGGGAGGTGATGCTCATCCCGATGTATTTCATCATCGGGGTGTGGGGCGGCGACCGGCGCGTGTACGCGTCGATCAAGTTCGTGCTCTACACGATGGTGGGGTCGCTGCTCATGCTGGTGGCGATCTTCTACCTCTACGTGAAGTACGGCCAGGCGCTCAAGGCTGCCGGGCTGCCCGAGGAGTCGACGTTCGACCTCGAGGCGATGTGGCGGCTCCAGCTCCCCCACACCGACCAGATCTGGTGTTTCCTCGCGTTCTCGCTCGCGTTCGCGATCAAGGTGCCGGTGTTCCCGCTGCACACCTGGCTGCCCGACGCGCACGTCGAGGCGCCCACGTCGGGCTCGGTGATCCTCGCCGGGGTGCTGCTGAAGTTCGGCGTGTACGGCTTCCTGCGCTTCGCGATCCCGCTCTTCCCGTACGCGACGCAGACGCTCGGGCCGTACATGTTCATCCTGGGCATGGTGGGGGTCGTCTACGGCGCGCTCATGTCGTACGCCCAGGACGACATCAAGAAGCTCATCGCCTATTCGTCGGTGTCGCACCTCGGGTTCTGCGTGATGGGGGCGTTCGCGCTCAACCCGGCGGGCATGCAGGGGGCGATCTACGCCGCCCTGTCGCACGGTTTCACCACCAGCGGGCTGTTCCTCGCGGTGGGGGTGCTCTACGACCGCCGCCACACCCGCCGCATCGTCGACTACGGCGGCATCACGTCCGAGATGCCGTTCTTCTCGGCGATGTTTCTCATCTGCACGCTCGGCTCGGTCGGCCTGCCGGCGCTGTCCGGGTTCGTCGGCGAGTTCTTGACGCTCATCGGCAGCTACGTCGGCGGGCGCGACTTCGCCGACTACATGGCGACGCCCCAGCTCTACACCGTCGTCGCGACGTCGGGGGTCATTCTGTCGGCGGTGTACCTGCTCACCCTGTTCCAGAAGGTGATGCTCGGCCCGCTCAAGAACCCCAAGAACAAGGGTCTGCCGGATCTGTCGCCGCGCGAGAAGGCGGTGTTCCTCCCCATCGTCCTCGGCATCTTCGTACTGGGCGTCGCGCCCATGCCGTTCTTGAAGCCGATGGCCAAGCCGGTCGACGCGCTGCTCCAGAGCTACCGGACCAAGCTCGCCGCGCCCGATGCGCTGCAGATCGTGGGCGGGGCGCCGAAGAAGCCGGAGCCCAAGGCGGCCGCGCCGGAAGGGACGCCGGAGTAGGCGGTTTCAACGATGACGTACACGCAGCAGCTCTACTACGTGCTTCCGCTCTTCGTTGTCGTGGGCGGCGCGTCCCTCCTGCTCCTGTTCGAGGCCTTCGCCGGGGAAGGCTCGCGCCGCTGGCTCATGGGCCTCGCCGTGGTGACGTGCGCCGCCGCCCTGCTCGCCACGTGGCTCGTGTGGCGGCGGGTGTCGGACTTCGAGGAGGTCTACCTCTTCGACCGCATGCTCGTCGCCGACAAGTTCTCGCTGTTCCTGACGATGGTGTTTCTGGCCGGGACGCTCCTCACCGTCCTCCTGGGGACGGACTTCCTGCGCGAGCACGACTCGCTCTACGGCGAGTTCTTCGGGCTCCTCCTCCTCACCACCTCGGGAATGATCATCCTCGCGATGGCCGCCGACCTGGTGTCGGTGTTCCTCGGCATCGAGACGATGTCGGTCGGGGCCTACGTGCTCACCGGGGCGTTTCGGCGCCACCGGCGCGCGACCGAGGCGGCGATGAAGTACTTCGTGGCCGGCGCGTTCGCCACCGGATTCCTGCTCTACGGCATCGCGCTGGTGTACGGGACGACGGGCACCACGCAGCTCGCCGACATCGCCAAGCTGGCGAGCGCCAACACGCCGCCGCTGTTCGTCATCGGCCAGTTCATGCTCATCGTGGCGCTGGGGTTCAAGGTGGCGGCGGTGCCGTTCCACATGTGGGCGCCCGACGCCTACGAGGGCGCGCCGACCCCCGTGACCGGCTATATGGCCGCGGCGATCAAGGCCGCCGGCATGGCGGCGATCCTGCGCGTCTTCTACACCGGGTTCGGCGGGGACGTCCTTCCCTACGGCCCGCTCGGATGGGCGACGATCCTGTCCATCCTGTCGGTCCTCACCATGACGGTGGGGAACATCGCGGCGCTGCGCCAGGAGAACATCAAGCGCATGCTCGCGTACTCCTCGATCGCGCACGCCGGCTACATCCTCATCGGCGTCGTCGCGGCGGGGCTGACGCCGGCGTCGGGCGTGGCGCGGTCGGCGGTGCTCTACTACCTCCTGGCGTACACGTTCACCACGATCGGCGCGTTCGGCGTGGTGGCCTGGATCGGCCGGCGCAACGACGAGCGGCAGATGGTGGACGACTGGGCGGGCCTCGCGGCGCGCCACCCCGCCGCCGCGCTGGCGATGACGGTGTTTCTGCTGTCGCTCGGCGGGATACCGCCCACCGGCGGCTTCTTCGGCAAGTTCTACGTCTTCCGCGCGGCGATGGACGTCGACGGGCAGATCTGGCTGGTGATCGCCGGCGTGCTCAACAGCGTCGTGTCGGTCTACTACTACCTCCGCGTGGTCATGGCGATGTACTTTCGCGACCCGGCGCGCGAGCCCCGTCCGCTGGCGAGCGCGCCCATGACCGCCGCGCTGGCGATCTGCGCCGTGGCGGTGCTGCTCATGGGCCTTCTGCCGAGCTCGTGGCTGGGTCTGGCGACGTCGTCGACCGTCCTCGCGGCCCCGTAGCACGACGCGGCTATCGTTGGCGTCGGCGTCGGCGATGCGCCGTCGACGATCGCGTTGGAGCGGCCACGTCGCCGTCGCCGTCACCGTCCACGTCCACGTCCACGTCAACGTCAACGTCAACGTCGACGTTGACGACCACGTCTTCTACCGTCGCGGCAGATCCGCCACCCGCGTCGCGGCATCCAGGTACTTCTTGATCTTCCCCTGGATGTACTCCCTCGCCTTGCCGCGCCACAGCATGCCGGGGTCCTTGCCCTCGAAGATCGCCTTGCCGCCCTGGAAG
>DATFWE010000160.1:0-2010 GCA_035259575.1 Haliangiales bacterium | reverse complement strand
GCTGCTGGGAGGTCTACTTCGGCCCTTACGCTCTCGGTCGTCTTCACCGGGCCCTTCCCGATCTGGGCTTCGTTTGGGGCGGCGACGGAGTGTTACCCATGTTTTCGGTCTGACTGTTACCCATGTTTCCGCTTGCGCCCCGCGTGAGCCTCCCCCCGCTTTCGGCGCGACTCCGCGCCGCGCCGGCCTCCGGCCGTCGGGTCAACCCAGGTGGTCTCTGGGTCTAGTTACCGCGGCGGCACCGCGCCGGCGGCCGGCCAGTCGGTGTTGCCCACGCGGACGAGGTTCATCTCGAAGAAGCGGACCGGCTTCTTGTCCGGTCCGATGCGGTCGCCGACCTCGCGCCACGCGCCGTTCTTGACCGTCGCGGTGTAGCGGATCGTCATCGGCCCCGCCGGGATCTCCCACGTGTAGCCGTCGGCCGTGAGCTTCAAGGCGAAGTCGCCGGACCGGCCGAGCGCGTAGGAGTGGAGCGTATAGGCGTGCGCAGCCGGGTCGTACGAGATCACGCCGAGGGCATTGAACGTGACCTTTCCCGTCGCATCGTACCCCCGCCCCTCGATGACCTTGACCGAGCCGTCGAGGAACGGGCCGATCCGCTCCGTCTGCGTGATGTCGTGCTTCTCGCCCGACGGGAGGACCGTCCACGCGGAGCCTCGCCACACGCCGTCCATGTACGCGAGCGGCGCCATCGCCTCGCGCTGCGCCGCGATCAAAGCGGCGGGGTCGGCGCGTTCCTGTGGAGAGGCGGCGGCGGCCATGAGAACGAGCGAAACGGCGGCTATCCTCGACATGGCCGCATCATCCCACACCATCGCAGGCGCGGGGGATGCGGAGGACCCGCCTCACCACACCGCGCACGCATTCGCCGGCGGCGCGCACCGGTACGCCTCGGCGAACCCGGGTTGATCGACGACGACGCCGTTCACGCGCCAGCGCGCCGGCGCGTGCGGATCGACGCGCGCCCGCGTCTCGAGGAACTCCGGCGTCTCCTTGGAGCACCACGACTGACCGTAGGCGAGAAAATACAGCTGCTCGTCGGTGAACCGCTCGACCCGCGCCGGCGGCGCCGGCGCCTGCTTCACCTTCCACGCCTGGTAGGCCTGGAAGCCGAGCTTCACGCCGCCGATGTCGGCGATGTTCTCGCCGGCGGTGAGCTTGCCGTTCAGCTTGATGCCGGGGACCGCCTCGTAGCGCGCAAATTGATCGACGACGCACTGGGTGGCCCGCTCGAACTGCTCCGCCGTCTGCTTGGTCCACCAGTCGCGCAGATTGCCGTCGGCGTCGAACTGCCGCCCCTCGTCGTCGAAGCCGTGCGTCATCTCGTGGCCGATCGTCCCGCCGCCGGCGGAGCCGAAGTTCACGGCCGGATGGAACGCGGCCGAGAAGAACGGCGGCTGGAGCTGGCCCGCGGGCAGCGCCAGCTCGTTGAGGGTGGGCTCGTAGTACGCATTCACCGTCGGCGGCGTCATCTCCCAGTCGAACCGATCGACGGGCTGGCCGATCTTGGCGAGCTGGCGCGCGAGCTCGAACTGCGTCGCGCGCCGGACGTTCCCGGCGTAGTCGGCGCGGCTCACCGCGACGTCGTACGCGCGCCAGCGATCGGGGTAGCCGACCAGGTACGCCATCTTGGCCAGCTTGTGGCGCGCCGCGGCGCGCGTGGGCGCATCCATCCACGGCAGATGCTCGAGCTCGGCGTCCATCGCCGCCAGGACGACCCGGGTGAGCTCGACGGCGCGCGCCTTCGACTCGCCGGCGAAACGCGCCGCGACGAATGCCTGCCCGAGGAGCTCGCCCAGAGCCTCGTCGGCGCGCTGCACGCAACGTCGCCAGCGCGGCGACACCTGCTTGACGCCGGTCAGCAGCTGGTCGAGCCGAAAGGCCTCCTCGACGAACGCCCGGCCGAGATGCGGCGCGGCGGCGTGCGCCAGCATCCACGTCAGATAGCTCCGCAGCGCGGGCGGCTTCTCCTCGGCGATCATGCGGGCGATCGTCGCGTAGTACGGCGGG
>DATFWE010000159.1:0-10034 GCA_035259575.1 Haliangiales bacterium | reverse complement strand
GCCCCCCGCCGCGCCGACGAGGCCGGCCCGGTCGATCTTGTGGTAGACGACGTGCGGGTCGCGGCGCACCACCCGGTCCTGCTGCGCCCGCGCGAGCGCGGTCTCGATGCGCAGCACGTCGTCGGCCGCGGCCTTCGCCTCGGCGGGCTTGCGGCCGAGCAGCGCGAACATCCGACCGACGTGCTCGCGGTAGGCGTCGCGCACGCTCGCCAGGCGGGCGTCGTCGGCGAGGTAGTAGTCGCGGTCCGGCAGCCCGAGGCCCGCCTGGTCCAGCCCGGCGATGACCTGGGTCGCATCGCCGAAGTCCTGGGTCGGACCGATGCCGAAGAACGGCGCGACCCCGAGCGCGTGAAGCTCGATGACCGCGCGCGCGGCGCTCGCCGCGTCCTCCACCTTGGCGATCACGTCGAGGGCCGGCGCGAGGGGCGCCGCGCCCGCCGTCTCGATCGCGTCCTCGTCGATGCACGCGGCGTAGAAGTCCCCCAGCTTGTCGCCCGGACGCCGCGCCGCGTCCTCGAGGATCCGGCGCAAGAGCAGCTCGTTGTCCTGGATGACGATCTGGACGACGCTCCACGTCGACCGATCGGGCGGGATCTGCGCCGTCGCCAGAAACCCGCCGCAGGCGAACTGGAAGAAATCCGCGCACGGGTCGGCGGTGACGTCCATCCACTCGGGGACGATGCCGCTCTGGGCCAGGGTCATGGGGGGCGGGGAGGCGGAGCGCTGCGCCGCGGCTCCCGAGCAGGCGGCGAGGGCGAGCGCCGCCGCGAGATGCGCGCGGATGGGCATGGGGTCGAAAGCTACCACGCCCCGGGGACGCGCTCAGCCGATGACGGCACGAAGTGTCACTTGGTGAACTTGGACTTGAGCTTCGCCCACAGCCCACGCTTGTCCTCCTCGCCGGAGCCGGGCTGGGGCGGCGCGGGCGCGGCGTGAGGCTCGGCCGGGGTCAGCGTCGCCGTCGCCGAAGGCGGCGTGGCGCTCTGCGGTCCGCCCGAGGGCGCCGACGGCGGCATCGCCTCGGGCGCGCGCTCGTTCGCCGGCACCGACGAGCGGCACGCGCGCATGTCCTCCTCTTCCTTCTGGTAGTCCGACCGGAACAGCCCGCGCAGGAGCTCGTGCAGCTCGCGCGCGTCGAAGCGATAGCCGACGAGGAGCTTCTGCAGGTCCTCGGCGAACGCCTCGGCGGTCTGATAGCGATCCTGGACGTCGCGCGCCAGCGCCCGCCGCACGATCGCGTCGAGCTCGGGCGGCACCCGGCGGTTGAACTTGGACGGCGGCGCCACCTCGGCCTTGCGCACCTTCTCCATCAGCGCGAACTCGGTGTCGCCGCGGAACAGCTTCTCCGTCGTCAACATCTCGTGGAGGATGATCCCCGCCGAAAAGATGTCGGTGCGCGCGTCCACCGGCATGCCGCGGATCTGCTCCGGCGACATATAGGAGAACTTTCCCTTGAGCACGCCGATCTCGCTGGTGAACTTCATCAACGCCTGGGCGATGCCGAAGTCGAGGAGCTTGACGTCGCCCGCGTACGACAGGCGGACGTTCGACGGAGACACGTCGCGGTTGACGATGTTGAGCGGGCGTCCGTCGTCGCCCTCGAGCCGGTGCGCGTGCCCGAGCCCGCGGCAGATGGCGGCGGCGATGTGCATCGCGTGCGGCACCGGGATGCGCTGGTTCGCCTCCTGGCAGCGGCGCAGCACCTGCGTCAGGTCCTTGCCGCCGATGTACTCCATGGCGATGAAGTAGCGCCCCTCGGCGCGGCCGACGTCGAACGTCTCCACGATGCTGGGGTGCTTGAGCAGGATCGCCAGCTTCCCCTCGCGGATGAACATGTCGACGAAGCGCGCCTCGCGCGCGAGCTGCGGGCGCATGCACTTGACGGCGAGGATCTGCTCCGCCGTCTCGCGGCGGCGCGCGCGGTAGACCTCCGCCATGCCGCCGCGCGCGATGAGGCCGAGGAGGTAGTACTTGCCGAACGGCGTCGGCTCGGTGGGCGACCCCGGAAGAAGCTTCGGCTGCGTCTCCTTCCCGGTGTCGGCGTCGGGCATGGCTACCACGTGAGCGGGATGCGCTTTCCCGCCTCCAGCTGCAGCACCACCTCCTTGCGCCGCGACGCGTCGCCCGCGCGCATGACCACGCGCAGCGCGCGCCGGTCGTCGGGGACCGGGACGCCGATCTCGTCCCAGACGCCGATGTCGTTCATCTCGTTCGCACGATCCGGGTTCTCCATCACGATGCGACCCCAGGGCTCGAGCTTGTTCACGAGGATCGCCCACTCGAACGCGGCGCGAGCGCTGTCCCCCTTTCCTACCGCGACGTTGAGGTAGCGTGCAAAGTGAAAACGCTCGTTGAAGCAGAGAATCCGGTAGGTGCCCGGCGCCACGGGGAGATCCTTCACCGGCAGGGGACGGCCGAGCGGCTGCCGGTTGACCCATACCTCGCCGCACGGAAACGACGAAACGATGCCGAGACGGCCGAGGACCCCCGTCGGAGCGAGCTTCGCACGCACCGCCTCGGCGTTCTTGCCGAACGGGCGGAGCCGCAGATAACGCAGGAAAAACGGCTGCGCGTCGCCGGGCCGGCCCAGCTTCTCGTACGCCGACGCCAGCTCGCGCACGTTTCCCGCCACGTCGGGCGCCATCTCCACCCCCGCGCGGTACAGCGCCGCGGCATCCGCGTACTTGCCGGCGCGGAAGCGGAGGCGCCCCCGCCGGAACGCCTCCTTGGCCTCCTTGTCGGCGGGGACGACCTCGAACACCTTGCCGGCGAACCCCTTGGGCCGCTTCTCCAGCTCGGCGATCTTCGCGAGGGCCTCGGCGCGGCGCGCCTCGTCCGGCGTCGCCTGCGCGAACCGACCGAGCTCCTCGGCGGCCGCCTCGAACTCGCCGGCGAGCGTCCACGCGTCGGCGAGCTTCCACATCGCGTCCGAGCCCTCGCCGCGGATCGCCGCGACGCCCCGCCACAGCGACACCGCCAGCCCGAAGCGGCGCGACGCCACCGCATCCTCGGCCGGCTTGACGAGAAACGACGCCAGATCCTCGGCGCGCGCCCGGCCCCCCGTCATGATGACGCACATGACGAACACCCCACCGGCGAGGGCGAGGCGCCCGAACCTCGTCATGAATCTAGTGTAACATAATCGGAGTTTTGAGAGCCGTCGTCCTCGAAAGGAACCGGATGGTAGGCCGCCGGATCGCGCGCATCTGGGGGTGTGCGGGGCTCGAGGTCTCGTCGGTGGAGGACCCCGCCGACGTCCCCGCCGCGGTCGGCGGCGCTGCGCTCCTCGGCGCCGACGCGTTCGACGGCGACCTCGTGCTCGAGACGCTGCGGCGCAACCCCCGCCTGCGCGCGGTCCTGTGGACCGCCGAGCCGATCGATCGCACGCTCCGCTTCGTCGTCGAGGAGCCGCGGCTGTCGAACGTGTTCGGCCGGCCGAGCTTCGAGGACACGCCGCGCGAATGGGAGCTGCTCCTCGTCGGGCGGCGCCTGCACCGCCACGAGTCGGCGCCGTTCGGCGCGTTCCTGTCGTGGGGCTACGTCGGGTTCAAGGACTCCGTCGGCGACAGCGCCCGCCGCGACGACGCGGTCGCCCACACCCAGCGGTTCGTGGAGAAGCTGGGGGCGCCCCGGCGGCTGGGCGAGATGTTCGCCGAGCTGGCGCACGAGCTGCTCATGAACGCGCTCTACGACGCGCCCGTCGACGCCCACGGGCGCCCGCGCCATGCGCACGATCGCAAGGCGCCGGTCGCGCTCGCCGCGAACGAGGCGGCCAGCCTGCGCGTCGCCTCCGACGGGGTGCGCCTCGCCATCCAGGTGTCCGACCCGTTCGGACGCCTCGAGCGGCGGCACGTGTTCGGGGGGCTCGCGCGCGGCCTCGCCGGGCAGCTCGATCGCTCCGGCGGCGGCGCCGGCCTGGGCATCGTGACGTGCCTGCAATCCGCCGGGGCGCTCCTGTTCGACGTCGTCCCCGGCCACCGGACGGAGGTGACGGGCGTGCTCGACCTCGACCTCAACCTGCGCGAGCTCAAGACCCAGGCCAAGTCGCTTCACTTCTTCAACGGAACCCACCCATGATGGAAGCCACCGCGCCGCCGCTCGAACCCCCCGAGCCCAGGCTCAAGCTCGACAAGTTCACCGACGGGCCGGTCACCTGCCTCCGCCTGTCGGGGACCATCGACGAGCACTTCGAAGGGAAGAAGCTGGCCCAGACGATCAAGGCCGAGACGCTCATCCTCGACCTCGGCGGCGTGCGCAAGATCTCCTCGTTCGGCATCCGCGAATGGGTGGACTTCGTCGGCACCGCCGGCGCCAACGTGCGCGACCTGTACCTCGTCGAGTGCTCGCCAAAGGTGGTGGACCAGCTCAACATGGTCGCCAACTTCGCCGGCAAGGGGAACGTGTTCAGCTTCTACGCGCCCTACCGCTGCGACTACTGCGACGCCGAGCGGCGCGTGCTGCTCCAGGTGGACCGCGACTTCGACGCCATCCGCGCGCAGAAGCCGCCCGAGCGGCCGTGCCAGACGTGCGGCCACCCCGAGTACTTCGACGAGGACGCGCCGACGTTCCTTTCCTACGTGGGGCAGCAGCCGCGGTTCGAGCTGCCGCCGCCGGTCGCGGCGTTCCTGTCGGCCAAGCTGAGCTACGAGGTGTCGGAGTCGGCGCGCCGCTTCCGCGCCGAGAAGCACGTCGAGGGGAGGTGGACGCACTTCAAGCTGTCGGGGGACCTCGACACGAATTTCCCCCGCGACAAGATCGTCGAGGGCCTCGAGGGCATCGTCGTCGTCGACGTGTCGGCGGTGGGCAGGATCGACCCCGCCGGCGCGGCCGGCTGGCGCAGCTTCCTCGCCGCGGCGTCGCAGGTGTGCGAGCGCGTGTTCCTGTCCGGCTGCCCGCCGGTGTTCCTCGAGCGCCTGGCGCGGAGCGAGGATCTCGGACGGGCGGAGATCGTGTCGTTCTCGATACCGTACCACTGCCTTTCGTGCGGCACGACCGCGTCGCACCTCCTCGACGTGGCGCAGAACTACGATGTCATCAAGTTCGCCACGCCCCCCGAGGTCGCCTGCCCCGACTGCGGTGGCCAGGGCCAGGGCCAGGGCCAGGGGAAGACCGGCTGCGCCGCCAGCGAGGCGCTCCTCGCCCACCTCGCCGCGCTGCCGCGCCCCGAGGTGACGCCCGAGCTCGACCGGTTCATCCGGGCGGCGCGCGAGCGGCGGCCCACGGCCCCGTCGGCGACGGCGGCAGCGCCCCCGGCGCGCGCCGGCTTCCCCATGCTGCTCGTCGCGGTCGCCGCGGCGGCGCTGGCGGCCGCGGCGGTGGCGATCTTCTTCCTCCTGCCGCGCGACCGCGCCCCCCGGGTCGACGTCGACGCGCTGAAGCTCGTCCGCGCCAGCGCGCCGGCGCGCCCCGATTGGGCGCCCAAGGACGCGCGCGCGTTCGCCGCCTGCAGCGAGACGAGCTGCGTGGCGGTGTCGGGGCCCGCCGCCGACGAGCGCGCCGCGCGCGCCGAGGCGATGGACGCGGCCGTCGAGCAGCTTGCCCACAACGTGGCGCTGCGGGGCGCGAAGGCGCAGGTCGACGTCCTCGCGGCGCACCGGCAGCGCCTGCTCGGCGCGCCCGGGCCGGACGAGCTGGCGCGGCGGCACCGCGTCGCCGAGGCGGTGCGCAAGACCGGCGCCGTGCCGGCGCAGCCGAGCGCCGCGTACGTCGAGGAGTACGAGGGCGGAAAGGTCGTCGCCTTCGTGAAGATCGATCCGGGCGGGCGCGAGGTCGCGGCGCTGGGGGAGCGTTGGCAGGCGGCGCGCGACGTGCTGGGGGCGCGCGCGGTCGACGCTTACCCCGGGCTGGCCTGGCGCTGGCCGGACGTGACCGCGGGCGCGTTCCTCGACGGCGTGGGGCCGGGGCCGCTGCGCGACGTCGGCGTGTCCGCGCACGACGTCGTCCTGGAGGTCGACGGCAAGCGCGTCGCCACCGCCGAGGCGCTCGCGTCCGAGGTCGACGCCGAGATCCCGCGCCTGAAGAAGGAAGGCGGCGCGCTCAAGCTCCTGGTGCAGACGGGGGACGGCGAGCCGCGGCTCTACACGGTGCCGGTGCCGCGCCAGGCGGAGACGCCGCGCGCGCCGCCGGGGAACGACCGGGAGACGAGGCCCGCGCAGGCCCCGGTCGGCACCGGCGTGAACATCTGGGATCGCACCGGCGGCGGCACGGTCAGGGATGATCCGAACGATTAGCCTCCTGGCGCTCCTCGCCGCCGCGCGCGGCGCGTTCGAAGCTGCCTACGAGGCGGGGCAGGACGCGTTCAACCTGGGCAAGTACGACGAGGCGTGGGCGCACTTCCTCAAGGCGCGCGAGCTGGCGCCCGACAAGCCGGGCCCGTACCGCTGGCTCGGGCGCACCGCGCGCGTGCGCGAGAACTGGCGGGAGTGCCTGGCCTATGCCCTCGATGCGCTGCGCATGCACGCCGCGTCGAAGCAGGCGCCCGAGGTGCGCAAGGACGTCGCGGCGTGCCGCGCCGGCCTCGGTCGGCCCGCGTTCGCCGGCACGCTCCACCGCGGGCAAGGCGCGCTGGCGGTGATCGCCGACGTCGACGGAGCGTCGGTCACGGTCGACGGCATCGCCAAGGGGCGCACGCCGATGGATCCCGTGCCGCTCGTCGTCGGGCGCCACACGCTCCGCGTCGAGATGAAAGGAGTCGCGCCGCGCGAGCTGCCGGTCGACATCCTCGAGGGCGTCGTCATCGACGTCGAGGTCGCGCTCCGCCCGCCAAATTGACATCCTCCTCGCGAGATCGCTAAGATTCGCGACGGGTAGGCGTGTGCGCACCACACGCAGGAGGCGATGATGCACTACGCCAGGGCGGCCCTCCTCTTCGTCGCGGCCGCTTCATGCGTCGAACCGTTCCGCGGGTCCAAGATCGAGCTCTACCTGCGCCCGGGCGTCCAGGTCCCAGGCGACACTGACCCCGGCTTCGGCAAACCTCCGTCGGACACGCACTACGAGCTCTACGTCGTCAAGGACAATGCAATCTTTCAGCTGGCGAAGTTCGACATCCGGCCGGCGATGTCGACGCGAGAGAAGTGCTTCATCGAGGACGAGACGACCCGCTTCCCCGGCCTTCACTCCACCAAGATCGCCGACAAGCTGCTCGAGGCCGCCATGGCCGACGGCACCGTCACCGACAAGGAGGCGGGCGAGATCGCAAGCGCCCGCGCCCGCGTCGGCGCCATGAGCGCGCTGGAGACGAGCCTCAAGGTGCTCACGTACCACGAGGACGGGCTCACCAACGCGGCGGCCGCCGCGCTCGCCGCCGACGTCCCCGACCCGTCGCAGACCGGCGACGCGGCCAACGCCGACCGGCTCGCGAAGTGCCAGGCGATCTTCGCCAAGCACCCCGGCTACTACGTCGGGACCGACAAGGTGCTCACCATCCCGATCAATGGAACCTACCTGGGCATCGTCGAGGGCCGCGACCCGCGCAACAACTCGTTCCTCGGCGGCGCGTCCCTCGACGTCCCGGAGGCGCTGCCCGAGTTCAATTTCATGCGCATCAACTGGCAGTTCAACGACCCGGGCGACCCGCGGCGTCCGAATCCGCCGAGCCCCACCGGCTATCACTACATGTCGGGGGCGCCGTTCGTACGCACGCGCGGCGTCATCAACGTGTCCATGCGCCACCAGGACTTCGCCGCCATCGCCGGCGATGCGGCCATCTACACGAATCTGGACGACGACAGCGTCCATTTTTGAGGTTTGACCATGCGTAGCTTATCCGCGGTGCCCGTCCTGCTTATTTGCCTGGCCGGCCTGGGCTGCCAGAACGTCGAGTGCGGACCGAACACGATCGAGAAGGACGGCGTCTGCACCGCCCAGACCGACCCGCCGGGCACGCAGTGCGGCCCCGGCACGTACTACGACGCGAGCTCGGGCCGGTGCCTCAACAACCTCGTCGGCGACGGGGGTGGCATCTGCGGCGCGAACACCGTCATCGTGATCAACGACGCCGGCGTGCCGGTGTGCGTCGGCACCGGCGGGACGGGGACCGACTGCAACCAGCCGATCAACTGCCCCCAGCCGACCGAGGCCAACTCGCTATCGATCTGCGGCCGCATCTACGACCTCGAGGACTCGACTCCGCTCGACGACGGCAACCCGGCCAACGGCGAGCCCTACCGCGACGTCGTGCTGCGCGTCTACGACCCGCTGGCGTTCGCCACGGACCCGATCCACGCGCCGATCGTCAAGACCGGCGCGCCCGATTCGTGCGGGCGCTTCGCCATCACCAACATCCCCATCAGCATGCTCGGCTCCGGCTTCGTCGCCGTCACCACCGACGACGCCGGGGGGACGGACAACCTCGTCCTGACGGGCATCGCCGACGTTGCCAGCGCCGGCGCCACGCTGACGGGCCGGCGCGCGTGGGTGTTCCGCCGCTCCACCGACATGCTGTGGTCGAACCAGGCCGGGCTGATGGGCATGACGTTCGGCACGCGCGGCGTGTACATCCCGATCTTCGTGTCGGGGACGCCGATCCCGCCGTTCACCGGCGGCGGCCCAACGCCCGGCGTGCAGGTGGCGTCGATCAGCACCGGCGGCCAGCGCGAGGTGCAGTCGGCGAACGACTACTACTTCGACGACACCAGCCCGCTGCTGCGCAAGGCGTTGTCCCAGACGCGCCCCGCGACCGGCGCCAACGGCACGGCGCTGTTCATCAACGCCTCGCTCAACAACTACAGCGGCGTCGGCGCCGAGCCGGCGGGCACCTGCTGGCAGAAGACTCTCGCCGCCTCCCCCATGACCGCAGCTTTCGTGCAGGAGCGCACCGCGAGCAGCGGGGATTGTCCGTGACAAGAGGCTGGGTCCTGGCCCTTCTGGTCCCGCTGGCCGCACGCGCGGACCAAGGGATCGACGTCCAGCTGTACAAGCCGGCGCTCGATCCCTACGGCGTGTTCTCGGTCGAGCGCGTGCAGGGGCTCCCCCAGTGGGACGTCGCGGCGCGGCTGTCGGCGAGCTTCACCACGTCGCCGCTGCGGCTGGCGGTCCCGGTCACCGGCAGCGACGAGGTCCTGTCCTCGCAGCTCACCCTCGATTTCGGCTTCGCGTTCGGCGTCACCGACTGGCTCACGTTCGCCTTCGACGTGCCGGTCCAGCGGGCGCCGCTCGGCGCCGCGTTCGGCAAGCAGGGGCTTTACCGCCCCGTGGATCCGGCGAACGCGCGCCCCGGCACGGGCTTCTACAGCGTCCGTCCCGATCAGAACGTGCAGCCGTCGGAGAACGCCCCGGGCGACGTGCGCGTCGGGCTGAAGCTCCGCCTCACCGGACGCGGCGACTGGGGGATCGGGGTGGCGCTCGTGGGGTACGCTCCGTTCGGCGACGAGGACGTGTTCGGCGGGGGATCGGGCGGCACGTTCGAGCCCAAGCTGCTGCTCGAGCGGCGCCTGGGCACGCAGGGGGTCATCGCGCTCAACGGCGGCGTCCGGTTGCGCCACGGCACGCTGGTGCGGACGCGCCAGACCGACGCCGCCGGCATGGTGATGAACGACAGCGCCGGCCAGCCCGTCTACTTCCCGCTCCTCTATGTGGGGAGCGAGGCGATCGCCGGGATCGGCGCGCGCTACCAGTTCACCCCGCTCCTCGGCGTCGGCGTGGAGAGCTACGCGCTCATCCCCATCGTCAAGACCGGCGCCGTCGAGTGCAGCGGGATGTGCAAGAACGGGGATCTCACCGGCGACGTCCTCGGCGGCATCTACCTCAGCCCCAGTCCCGACGTGACCATCACCGTCGCCGGCGGCACGGGGATCGCGCCCGACGCGGCCCGGCGCGACGCATTCCGCGTGACCGCGGGGGTGGCGTGGACGCCGTCGGCCGAGGGGACCGCGGTGCAGGGCGACCGCGACGGCGACGGCATCCCCGACCGCGAGGATCTCTGCCCCGACGACCCCGAGGACAAGGACGGCTTCCAGGACGAGGACGGCTGCCCCGATCCGGACAACGACGGCGACGGCATCCTCGACAAGGACGACAAGTGCCCCAACGAG
>DATFWE010000158.1:0-15771 GCA_035259575.1 Haliangiales bacterium | reverse complement strand
TTGAACCGCTTCTCCGGGCCGGACGGCGCGTAGAACTGCACCGCCTCGACCGGCATGGTGGAGGTGACGCGGAAGCCGTGGATGGCCCCCGGGGGCACGTGGACGGCCATCCCCGGCTCGACCGGGTAGCTCTGTCCGTCGATCGTCATGTCGCCGCCGCCGGCGAGGACGTAGAGGAGCTCCGCCTCGCCGGCGTGGACGTGCTCGGGCACGGCGGCGCCGGGCGCGAGCTCGATCCACCCGGCGTAGGCCGCCGGCGCGCCGTCGACGACCATGCGCACCCGCCCCTTGCCGCCCGCGAGCGGATACGTGGGCGCCGCCGCGGCGGCGCGGACCGCGGCCGCGCCCGCCGGCTTGATCGCGGCGACGCGCGCCCCGCGGTAGCGCGCCTCGGCGCCCGGCGGCGTGTACAGCGCCAGGAGCTTGGCCCCGCCCGCCGACGCCAGCGCGACCGGCGCGCGCGGGGGGGCGACGACGGCGTCGCCGACGTCGAGCGTCCGTGCGCCCGACTTCACCTGCCCGTCGGCGACGAACAGCACGAGCGTCGCGTCGCACGGCGGCAGCTTCGCGTCCGCGCCGGGCGCGACGTCGAAGAGCACCAGCGACGCCTTGTCGGCGGCGGCCGAGCGCGCGTCGACGAGCACGCGCGCCGAGATGCGCCGCCCCTGCCAGGCGGTGACGTCGGCGGCGCGGACCGTCCGGTTCGGCTCCGCCTTGAACACGACGGGGATCTCCACGGAGTCGCCGTCGGCGAAACCGTCGAGCCGCGCCCCGGCGAACGCCGCGCGCACGCAGGCGACGAGCGGCGGTCTCTTCGTGGTGTCGTCCTGCGGGTCGACCGCCTTGGCGGCGCCGCCGTCGCCGGCGACGACGCGCACCGTCAGCCGCCCCTCGACGCGGTAGTCGTCTGCCGCCGCCTTCTCCCAGCAGCGGTGGAGCTTCGGCTCCGCCGCGATGAGCGCGGCCTCGACCGCCTTGGCGGGGTCGGCGCCCTCGGCGCGCGCGGTCGCCGCGGCCAGGCAGACGAGCGCCAGCCTATGCACGGGCCGTCACCATCGTCCGGCCCGCTCGCGCCGGTTCGGGGCTCCACGTCGCTGCGGCTGCGCCTTGCTCCAAGTCGCCTCTCTCCTCACCGGCGCTCGCGGGCCTCCAGACGCGGCCGCACGTTCTTCTCCACCCAGTCGATGATCTCCTGCGTGGGCGCGCCCGGCTTGAAGATCTCGGCCACCCCCTGCCCCTTGAGCTGCTGCACGTCGGCCTCGGGGATGATCCCGCCGCCGAACACGAGGATGTCGTTCCCGCCGCGCGCGCGCAGGGCCTCCATGACCGCGGGGAACAGCGTCATGTGCGCCCCCGACATGATCGACAGCCCCACGGCGTCGACATCCTCCTGCACCGCGGCGACCGCGATCATCTCCGGCGTCTGGTGGAGGCCGGTGTAGATGACCTCGAAACCGGCGTCGCTGAGCGCGCGCGCCACGACCTTGGCGCCGCGATCGTGCCCGTCCAGCCCGGGCTTGGCGACGAGAATGCGGACCTTTCGCTTCTCACCCATGTCTCGTAAGCTCCTGCCGCGCGATGACGATGCGCTGCACTTCGCTCGTCCCCTCGTAGATGCGCGTGACGCGCGCGTCCCGCAAATTGCGCTCGACCGGGAACTCGCGCACGTAGCCGTAGCCCCCGTGGATCTGGATCGCCGCGTCGCACACGCGGCAGGCCTTCTCGCTCGCCCATACCTTGGCGATCGACGCCTCGCGCGAGAACGGCAGCCGCTCCTGCTTGCGCCACGCCGCCCGCAGCACCAGCGCCCGCGCCGCCGCGCACTGGACGGCCATGTCGGCGAGCATCATCTGGATCGCCTGGTGCTGGGCCAGGGGCACGTCGAACTGGACGCGCTGGTTCGCGTAACGCACCGCCGCGGCGAGCGCGGCCTCGGCGATCCCGGTCGCCTGCGCGGCGATGCCGATGCGGCCGCCGTCGAGCGCGGTCATGGCGATCTTGAACCCCTCCCCCTCGCGCGCGAGCCGGTCCTCCTCCGGAACCTCGAGGTCCTCGAGGAGGAGCTGCACCGTCGACGATCCGCGGATGCCCATCTTGTCCTCGGGGCGGCCGATGGTGAGGCCGGGCGTCCCCTTTTCCACCAGGAACGCCGAGATGCCGCGCGTGCCGGCCCCGGGGTCGGTCTTGGCCCAGATCACGAACAGCCCGGCATGGGTGCCGCTGGTGATCCACTGCTTGGTGCCGGAAAGGACGTAGCCGCGCGGGGTGCGGCGCGCGGTCGTCGCCAGCGCCGCCGGGTCGGAGCCCGCCTGCGGCTCGGACAGAGCGAACGAGCCGCACAGGTAGTCGCCGCCGACGAGGCGGGGCACGAAGCGGCGCTTCTGCTCCTCGCTCCCCCAGGCGCAGATGAGCTCGGCGGCCATGTTGGTGACCGAGGCCGCGACCGCCACCGCCGCGTCGCCGGCGGCGATCTCCATCAGCGCCAGGGCGTACGCCACGACCCCGGCCTCGGCCCCGCCATAGGCGGCGGGGACGTTCACGCCGAGGAGCCCCAGCCGCGCCAGCTCGCCGAGCTCGTCGACGGGAAACGTCTCGTCGACGTCGCGCGCGGCCGCCCGCGGCGCGAGCACGCGCGTCGCGAAGTCGCGCGCGGCGCGCTGCACCAGCGCCAGCTCCTCGTCGAGGTCGAAGTTAATGGCTTCCTCCCCGCGTGTATTTGCCCGTCAGCTTCGCCGCGCTCCCGCGCGGGTCGCTGAGCTGCCACGAGCGCGAGCGCTTCTCGGCGCAGTCGCACCACGCCGCGGCGAGCTTGGCCTCGGAGGCGAACCCCACCGACGTCACCCGCCCGCCCGCGGCGACGTACGCCGTCACGGTCGCTTCCTTGGGCCCGCCGGCGCAGCCCGCGCGCAACGCGCGCATCGCCTGGCGCAGCTCGCGCTCCGAGTCCGCCTCGTCCATCACCGTCACCGGCGCGCGCCCGGCGAACTCGAGGGGGATGCGCACCTCGGCGTTGCCCCCCTGCGGCTTGCCGAAATCGAGCCGGCGGGCGAGGTCGATGAGGCATTTCTCGACCGGCCAGGCGCCGAGATCCCCGTCTGCCACCTGGGCGTGGGCCACCTTGCCGTCGCGCGAGACGATCGCGCGCACGGTCAGCTTGCCGCCCACGTAGCGCAGCGCGCCCACGTGGTCGCTGTAGCAGGCCTCGATGGCCGCGCCCGCGTCGCCGACCGCCTTCTGCACGGCGGCGTCGTCGAGGCGCCCCAGCGTCCCGTCGACGCGGAAGTCCTGCGCCGCGGCGACGGAGCAGCCGAGCAGCAGCGCGAGCTCAATCCTGCCGGAACTCATACGAGAACGCGAAGTCCATGTCCGCGCCCGGCGCCGGCACGTCCCACTTGGAGATGAGATCCACCAGGCAGTCCTCGACGTCCTTGGAATGGAGCGTGCTCTCCGCCACGCGCACGCCCTGGGGTCGCCCGGCCGCGTTGATCTGCATCGCCAGGCTCACCCTCCCCTCGGACTTCTCGCTCAGCTTCCGGTTGGTGATCGCGTTGTTGTAGCAGGTGCGGACGATCGGGCCCCTCTTCTGGAAGAAGGCCGCGACCTCGGCGTAGGTCTCCGGCGACACCGTCTGCGGGCCGGCCGCGGGCTTGGCCGCCCCCGACGTCGTCGCGGCCGCCCCGCCGCAGGCGGCGAGGAGCACGCACAAACACAGCCTGTTCATGTCCCCTCCTTGATGAGGTGGGAGGCGATGACGATGCGCTGGATCTCGCTCGTCCCCTCGTAGATCTCGGTGATCTTGGCGTCGCGGAAGTGCCGCTCCACCGGGAAGTCCTCGATGTAGCCGTAGCCGCCGAATATCTGCACCGCCTCGCGCGCGGCGCGGTTCGCGACGTCGGAGGCGAGGAGCTTGGCCATCGCCGACTCGGCGGAGTGGCGCACGCCCTTGTCCTTGAGGCACGCCGCCTTCAGGGTGAGCATGCGCGCCGCGTCGATGTCCGTCGCCATGTCGGCGATCTTCCACTGGATCGCCTGGTGCTGGGCGATGGGCTTGCCGAACGTCTTGCGCTGCCCGGCATACGCGACGCTGTCCTCGAGGCACGCGCGCGCGATGCCCAGCGCCTGGGCGGCGATGCCGATGCGCCCGCCGTCGAGCGTGGACATCGCCACCTTGAACCCGCCGCCCACCTCGCCCAGGACCGCGCTGGCCGGCACGCGCACCTCGTCGAGGAAGATCTGGCAGCTCTGCGATCCGCGGATGCCGAGCTTCTTGTCGGGCGGGCCGAGCGTCACGCCCTTCTTGTCGAGCGGCATCAGGAACGACGTGATCCCGCGGTGGCCCTTGTCCGGCTCGGTCATCGCCATCAGCACGGCGACGCGCGCGTTCGGCCCGTTGGTGATCCAGTTCTTCGTCCCGGAGATGACGAAGTCGTCCCCCGCCGCGCGCGCGACCGTCTTCTGCGCGGCCGCGTCGGAGCCCGCCTCGGGCTCAGACAGGCAGAAGCAGCCGAGGAAGTCCCCGCGCGCCAGCGGGACCAGCCACTCCTTCTTCTGCGCCGGCGTGCCGAACTTCTCGATCGGATCGCACACCAGCGAGTTGTTGACGCTCATGATGACGCCGGTCGACGCGCAGGCGCGCGAGATCTCCTCCATCACCAGGACGTAGGTGACGGTGTCGAGGCCGGCGCCGCCGTGCTCCTCGGGGACGGCCATGCCGAGGAACCCCAGCTCCGCCATGCGGCGCACCAGCTCCGCCGGGAAGCGGTGCTCGCGGTCGATCGCGGCCGCCTGCGGCAGCACCTCCTTCATGGCGAACTCGCGCGCCGTCTTCTGGATGAGCTCCTGCTCGGGCGTGAGGGCGAAGTCCATCGTCATTTCCCCTCGAACCGGGCCGGCCGCTTGGCCAGGAACGCCTGCATCCCCTCGCGCTGGTCGGCGCTGTCGAACAGCGTCGCGAATGCCTCCGCCTCGAGGCGCAGCGCCTCGTCGAGCGGCAGCGACTGCCCGCGCTGGATCACGCCCTTGGCCGCCGCCAGCGCCAGCGGCGGCTTCTCCGCCAGCTTGGCGGCGCGCGCGCGGATGTCGACCATGGGCAGGATCGCGTCGACGAGGCCGATGCGCAGCGCCTCCTCGGCGCCGATGCGCTCGCCGGTGTAGATGAGCTCCTTGGCCTTGGCGATGCCCACGCGGCGCAGGAGGCGCTGCGTCCCGCCGAACCCGGGGACGACGCCGAGGAGGATCTCCGGCTGCCCCAGCGACGCGTTCGGCGTGGCATAGATGAAGTCGCACGCCAGCGCCAGCTCGCACCCGCCGCCGAGGGCGAAGCCGTTCACCGCTGCGATCCACGGCCGCTCGCTCGCCTCGATCGCGTTCATCAGGCGGTGGCCGGCCTCGCCGAAGCGGAACGCCTCGTCCCGGGACATCGCGGCCATCTCGGCGATGTCGGCGCCGGCGACGAATGCCTTCTCGCCCGCGCCGGTGACGACGACGACGCGCGCGTCGGCGAGCTCGCCGACGGCGGCGAGGAGCTCGCCGATCGTGCGCGAGTTGAGCGCGTTCAGCGCCTTGGGCCGGTTGATGGCAAGGGTCGCGACGCCGCCGTCGCGCTCTACGGTGATGTTTTCGTAGGTCATCGTCGCAACGCTCGCTCGCTCCGGCTCGCCGCTCCGGGTCGCTCGGCTCCGCCTCGCTTCAGGGTCGCGTGCATGCTCGCCTCCGCTCGCTCGCATCGTCGCAACGCTCGCTCGCTCCGGCTCGCCGCTCCGGGTCGCTCGGCTCCGCCTCGCTTCAGGGTCGCGTGCATGCTCGCCTCCGCTCGCTCGCTAGGTGTATGTGTAGAAGCCGCGCCCGACCTTCCGCCCGTACCAGCCCGCGGCGACGTACTGGCGCAGGAGGGGGCACGGGCGGTACTTGTCGTCGCCGAGCTCGTTGTGGAGCACCTCGGCGATCGCGAGGCAGGTGTCGAGGCCGATGAGGTCCGCGAGCTCCAGCGGCCCCATCGGGTGGTTGAGGCCCATCTTGACGCCCTTGTCGATGTCCTCGACGGTGCCGAGCCCCTCGTAGAGCGCGTAGCAGGCCTCGTTGAGGAGCGGGATGAGCACGCGGTTGACGATGAACCCGGGGATGTCGCGCGCCGCGATCGTCGTCTTGCCGAACTTCTCGGCCAGCTTCACCGTGGTCTGGAACGTCTGCTCCGACGTGGGCAGCCCGCGCACGACCTCGACGAGCTTCATCAGCGGCACCGGGTTCATGAAGTGCATGCCGATGACCTTGTCCGGCCGCTTGGTGTGCGAGCCGAGCTTGGTGATCGAGATCGACGACGTGTTCGAGGCGAGGACCGCGTCGGGGCGGGTGCTCCGGTCCAGCTCGTGGAAGATCTTGACCTTGAGCGCCTCGGTCTCCGGCGCCGCCTCGACGACGAACTCGCACGGCGCGAGCGCCGCGTAGTCCGCCGCGGGGTGGAGCCGCTCCATCGTCCGCTCGCGCGCGGCCGCGTCGAGCTTGCCCTTGGCGACGAGCTTGCCGAGCGTGTCGGCGAGGCGCGCCTTGGCCTTGTTCGCCAGGTCGAGGCTCGCGTCGAGCATGATCACGTCGAGGCCCGACTGCGCCGCGACCTGCGCGATGCCCGCGCCCATCTGCCCGGTGCCGATGACGCCGAGGGTCTTGACGTCCACTAGAGCTTCTCCACGAACAGCGCGATGCCCTCGCCGCCGCCGATGCACAGCGACGCGCCGCCCTTCTTGGCGCCGCGCGCCGCCATGGCGTAGAGGAGCGTGGTCAGGATGCGCGCGCCCGACGCGCCGATGGGGTGGCCGAGCGCTACCGCGCCGCCGTTGACGTTCACGCGCGCGGAGTCGAGCGCGACCATCTGGTTCACCGCCAGCGACACCACCGCGAACGCCTCGTTGATCTCCCACAGGTCGACGTCGGCGGGCTTCCACCCGGCGCGCTTGGCCGCGTTCTCGATCGCGCCCGCCGGGGCGGTGGTGAACCACTCCGGCGCCTGCGCGTGCTGCCCCCACGAGACGATCCGGGCCAGCGGCTTGACGCCGCGCGCCCGCGCCGCGCCGAGCTCCATGAGCACGATCGCCGCGCCGCCGTCGTTGATCGACGACGCGTTGCCCGCCGTGACCGTCCCGTCCTTCTGGAACGCGGGGCGCAGCGCCCCCAGCTTCTCGATGTCGCCGCGGCGGGGCTCCTCGTCCTCGAGGACGAGCTTGGGCGGGCCCTTGCGCTGCTCGACCTCGACGCCGACGATCTCCGCCTTGAACCGCCCTTCCTTCTGCGCCGCCAGCGCGCGCCGGTAGCTCTCGGCGGCGAACGCGTCCTGGTCGGCGCGGGTGATGTTCTTCTCCTTGGCGCACAGCTCCGCGCAGTTGCCCATGTGGACCTGGTTGTAGACGTCCCACAGGCCGTCGAGGATCATCGAGTCCTTGAGCTCGGCGTTGCCCATGCGCAGCCCCTCGCGGGCGCGCTGGAGCAGGTAGGGCGACTGCGACATGGACTCCATGCCGCCGGCGACGACGACGTCGGTGTCGCCGGAGAGGATCGCCTGCGCGCCGAGAATGATTGACTTCAGACCGGAGCCGCATACCTTGTTGACCGTGGTCGTCGGCACCGACTTGGGGATGCCGGCGGCGAGCGACGCCTGGCGCGCCGGTGCCTGGCCGAGCCCGGCGGGCAGGACGCAGCCCATGTAGACCTCTCCGACCGCGTCCGCGGGAAGGCCCGCGCGCTCGAGCGCGGCGCGGATGGCGGTGGCCCCCAGCTTGGGGGCGGAAACGGCCGAAAGATCACCCAGAAACGAGCCGATCGGTGTACGGGCGGCCCCGACGATCGCAACCTCACGCATGCTTCACCTCATCGAGATGTCGACGAAAAACCGATGGTTGGATATCCCATGGAAGTTCGCGGTGTCAAAGGTTATTCAGGCGGGGGTGGTAAGACCGGCCGCCGGCAGGCGAATGGTGAACCGCGCCCCGCGCCCCGGCTCGGACGCCGCGTCGATCGTGCCGCCGTGCTCCTCGATGATGCGGCGGCAGATGCCGAGCCCGAGGCCGGTCCCCACCTCCCCCTTGGTGGAGAAGAACGGCTCCCAGATCCGGGGCAGGTCCTCGGCGGCGATCCCGACCCCGTCGTCCTCGACCTCCATGAGCGCTTCGCCGCCGTCGCGGAGGACGCCGATGCGGATCCGCCCGCCCTCGCGCGTCGCCTGGATCGCGTTGCGCACCAGGTTGATGAGCACCTGCAGGATCTTCTCGCGGTTGACCTCGGCGGAGACGTCGCCGTCGTGCGGCGACCTGTCGATCCGGCGCAGCTTGAGCGCCGGCTCGAAGCGGAGGATCGCCAGCGTCTCGTCGACGATGGGGGCGAGCGGCTGGCGCTCGCGCACGTACGTTGGGCCGCCGCCCCGCACGAACTCGCGGATCGAGCCGACCATGCTCGACAGCCGCCGTCGCGCCGCCAGCAGGGGATCGGTCAGCTCCTTGACGTCGGGGTCGCCGGCGAAGCGATCGGCGAGGAGCTCGGCGTACCCCAGGAGCGACAGCTGGTTGCCGATCTCGTGGGCCACGCCCGAGGCGAGCCGGCCCACCGCCGCCAGCCGCTCGGCGGCGACGAGCCGATCCTGCGCGTCGCGCAGCTCGGAAAGCGCCCGCTCGAGCTCGTCGTTGCGCGCGCGCAGCTCGGCGATCGTGTCGTGGAGCTCGCGCTCGAGCGCCACGCGATCGATCGCGTTCTGCACGGTGACGAGCAGCGCGTCGTTGTCCCACGGCTTCTCGACGAAGTGGTACACGCCCGCGTCGTTGATCGCGCGGATCGCGTTGTCCTTGTCGGCGAAGCCGGTGAGCACCACGCGGGCCGCGCCCGGGGCGATGGCGCGCGCGCGCCGCAGGAGCTCCAGCCCGTCCATGCCCGGCATGCCGAGATCGCTGATGAGCAGGTCGGGCGGCTCGTCGCGCATCGCCGCGAGCGCGCTCTCGCTCGTCTCGAAGCGGCGCACGGTGTGCGGCGTCTCGAGCTCGAGCAGGCGGCCCAGGCTCGACAGGACGAGCGGGTCGTCGTCGACGAGGTAGACGAGGCCGCGGGCGCGCGGGCGGGGGGAGACGAGGTTCATTGTCGCACCGCTCGCTCGCGACGGCTCGGGGCGCCAGGTCGCTCAGCTGCGCCTCGCTCCAGGGGCGCCCCTATCCTCGCCGTCGCTCGCTCGCTCATTTTCCTCTAAGATCGATTCTTATCACGGCGTCGCGGCGGGCCTCGACCATGCGCGTCACGGTGCGGCGCTCCCCGGCGCGGTCGACGAGGGTGATCGCGAACGCGTTGTCGCCGGCGGGGAGGCGGGTGTGCGAGACGACGTCCTCGGACGGGTCGCGGCTCTCGAACGTGGCGATCGCCTCGCCGCCGGCCGGCGGCGACACGAGGACCTCGACCGCGGCGGTGTCGCGCGGGACGAGGTAGTGCACCTCCAGCGGCACGGGACCGCGGTCGAGCTGGCCCACGAGCTTGCCGCCCACGAGGACGACGCCCACCAGCAACACGATCAATGCCACCTTCCGTCGCATCGGCCGCCGGGCCAAAATCTTAGCATGCGCATTCGCGTCGTCTCCATGCTCGTCGTCGTCGTCGGCGTCGCCTGCGCGAGCGCCGCCCAGAAGCAGGTGCTCGCCGACATCTCGCGCGAGCTCGACCGGCGCGACAACGGGCAGGCGGTGGCGGCGTACGAGCGGTTCCGCGCCGAAAACGGCGAGGACGAGGCGGCGCTGCGCGCCCTGGCGGTGGGCAGCCTGCGCCAGGCGCTCGCCTCTCCCGACGCGGCGGCCCGGCGCGCCGCGGTCGAGACGGCCGAGCGCCACGACGCCGCCGAGCTCTACGACGACGTGACCGCGCTCCTCGGCGACGAGGACGACGCGGTGCGGGCCGCGGCGGCGGGCGCCGTCCTCCGCTCGCACCCCGACGCGGCGCGCGTCCTCGCGTCGGCGCTGTCGTCGGGATCGCCGGAGGCGCGCGCGCTGGCGGTGGCGGCGCTCGGGCGCAAGATCCCCGACCTGGCGCGGAAGGAGATCCGCGCGGCGCTCGCCGATCCCGACGACGGCGTGCGCGCCGCCGCCGTGGCGGCGCTCGCCCGGACCGACGACGCCGACGCGCTCCTCGCCAGGGCGGCGCGCGACGACCGCGCCGGCGCGGTGCGCGCGGCCGCGGTCGCCGCGGTGGGCCGGCGCGACCGCGGGGTCGCACGTGCGGCGCTCGCCGATCCCTTCCTCGGCGCGCGCCTCGCCGCCGTCGACGCGCTGGGCAAGGAGGGCGCGCGCGAGCTCCTCGGCGCGGACCCCTACGTCGCGCTGCGGGCGGCGGCGCTCCTCGGCGATCCCGCCGCCGGCGGCGCGGTGCTGCGGGCGGCGCTCGCCGCCCCCGACGCGGCGCTGCGCGAGTCCGCGCTCGACGAGGCCGCGGCGATCGATCCCGGGCCGCGCGCCGCGGAGCTCGTCGTGCCGCTGGCCGACGACCCCGAGCCGCGCGTGCGCCTCGCCGCGGGGCGCGCGCTGGGACGGCTGGGGCGCGCCGATCGCGCGCGCGAGGTCTTCGCCGCGGCGCTGGGCGCCGACGACGAGGACGTCCGCCGCAACGCCGCGGCCGACCTCGTCGCTGCCCGCGACCCGCGCGGCGAGGCCGCGCTGGCGACCCTGGCCGCCAGCGAATCGCCGGCGACGCGACGCGCGGCCGTCGCGGCGTTCCCGCCGCGCCGCCCGCTGCCCGCCCCCGTCCTGGCGGGGCTCGCCGACGTGGACTTCGGCGTGCGCGTGGCCGCGGCGGACCTGGTGCTGCGCGCGCTGTAGCCGCGCTACTTCTCCGCCCCGCGCAGCCCCGCCACGAACTCCGCGACCTTGTCGATCTCGTCGGGGCGGAGCTTCTCCTTGAACTTCGGCATCTCGTTCTTCTCGCCGAACAGGCGCGGCTCGGAAGCATCGGCGATCATCGCGACGAGCCACGCCTTCCCGCCGCGACCGCCCAGGTTCGGCCCCTCCTCCCCCGTGGTCGTCCCGTCGCGCGAGTGGCAGTCGGAGCAGGGTCCGGTGTCGAAGATCTTCTTTCCGGCCTCGACCTTGGCCGTGTGCGCGCCCGCGCCCCCCGATTCGGCGTAGAGCATCTCCACCAGCGCGTCGAGCTCGGCGCCGCGGAACTTCACCGGCTTCATGCCGTGGATGCCCTTGGTGAGCCCGAAGAAGCGCGCCCCGTCGGGATCCATGAGGTAGTCGCGCAGCCAGGCGCGCGAGTTGTAGCCGGCGACGAGCTCCGGGCCCTTGCGCTCCGTCCCCCGGTGGCAGCCCTCGCACCGCTCTTTGAAGATGCGCCGCCCCTGGAACGCCGGCTCGTTCTCGAAGACGGCGGTGCCGCCGGCCGGCGGCACGCCGAGGAGCGCGAGCTTGCGCGCCCGCGCCGCCTCCTCGTCCGCCTCCTTCACCCGCTTCTGGTAGTTCGTGTCGCGCGCGTCGGCGGTCTTGGCCAGCCCGAACAGGGTCCCCGCCCCGATGAACAGGAGCGCGATCACCAGGAGCTCGGGCAGGCGCTTCCACGGCGAGCGGTCGGGCCCGCGATCCACGAACGGCAGCGCGAGCAGCGCGCCGAACACCACCGCCGGCGCGCCCAGCGACACCACCCGCTCGAGCGCGCCGCCGAAGTACTTGAGCACCTGGAACAGCGGCAGGAAGTACCACTCGGGGCGCGCGTTGTACGGGCTCGACGGGTCGGCCGGCGCCGCCAGGTCCATGCCGCCGGTCGCCTGCGTGATCCCGGCGAGGATCGCGAACGCGACGGCGATCGCCACCATGTCGCGCAGGAGCTGGTGCGGCCAGAACGGCTGCGTGCGGCGGGCGAGCTCGTCGGCCGAGCGCCCCCACCGCGGCGTCACGCCGTGGCGGCGGAACAGGACGAGGTGGAGCGCGAGCAGCCCCAGCAGCAGCGCCGGCAGGACGAACACGTGCAGCGCGAAGAACCGCGTCAGGGTGAGGTTGCCGTACTCGTTGCCCCCCTGGAGGAGCTCCTTCACCGCCCCGCCGACGAGCGGCGTCCCGCCGGCGATTCCGGTCGCGACCTTGGTCGCCCAGTAGCCCTTCTGGTCCCACGGAAGGAGGTAGCCCGTCAGCGCGAACGCGAAGATGAGCACCAGCATCGCGACGCCGAGGATCCAGTTCATCTCGCGCGGCTTCTTGTACGCGCCGTAGATCGCCGTCTGCAGCAGGTGCAGCCCGGCGACGATCACCATCGCCGACGCGCCGTGCGCGTGCAGCCCGCGCACGAACCACCCCATCGTCACCTGATCCTCGATGTACGCGACGGAGGCCCACGCCTGGCTCGACGAGGGGCTGTAGTAGAACGCCAGCAGGATCCCGGTGACGAGCTGGTTGATGAGGATGAACGCGAGCACCGAGCCGAACACGTAGGCGAACGACGCGCCGCCGGCGACGGGCTCGAGGAGTAGCGAGTCCATCGCGCGGCGGTAGCCGGTGCGCACGTCGAGCCAGTCCCCGACGCGACGGAGCATCAAGCCTCCTCGCGGTCGGGGACGTCGGGCTTGAAGCGCAGGAACCGCACGCGCACCATGCCGTCGTCGTCGATGGAGGTGGGGAGCGGGTCGAGGCCGCGCTTGGCCGGCCCGGAGATGCGCGCGCCGTCGCGGTCGAACTGACTGGTGTGGCACGGGCAACGGAACTTGTCCGCGACCTTGTCGTAATCCACCGCACAGCCGAGGTGCGGGCATGTCGTCGTGAACGCCCGCACGGCGCCGGAGTCGTCGCGGAACACCCAAGCTGCGCCGAGGCGAACGTTTTCTACCTTCGACCAGCCGTCGCGCTGTTCGGGGACCACGATCTCGACGCGCAGCGGGACGCGCGTCAGGTCCTTCGCCGATGCGATGGGCACCGGATCGTCCGGACCGGAGACGATCTTGCGTCGGAAGGGAAAGGCGAAGTAGCGGATCAGCGGGACGGCCAGGACGGCCCCGACGAGACCGCCGATGGCCACGTTCAAGACTTTGAGGAAGCCTCGACGGTCGGTCTCCGCCATGTCACGGCCGGCGTCGCGTTAGCGGGGACCGCCCCGAACGGGCGGGGACCCCGCTACGCTTTGCTCTCTCATCCGTACGCCTTTTCGGTGCGCTCTTGATCCTCCTTGCAGCGGATGCAGAGCGTCGTCTCCGGGCGCGCCTCGAGCCGCTTCGTCGAGATCGGCTCACCGCACTCCTCGCAGATCCCGAACGTCCCGGCGTCAATCTTCGCGAGCGCGTGGTCGATCTTCTTGAGGAACGTCTTCTCGCGCCCCCGGAGGCGGAACTGGAACGACTGCAGATACTCGCTGGATGCGAGGTCCATCTCGTCCGGCAGGTCGTCCACATCGAGGGTCATATCCTCGTTGAGCGTCCGCCGCGCATTTCTGAGGATTTCCTCCTTCTTTTCCTCGAGAATCGTGCGGAAACGGTTCAGTTCCTTCTTCTTCAGGGGGTTTGCGCTCATTCGGGCCGATCTCGCTTTCTGCGCGAAGTGAAGGCGAAATAGGGTAAGTTCCCATCCTTCCCCGGTCAAGCAGGAATTGCCAGGGCTTGGCCCTACTTCAATGATTTTCCTGGCTTTGTTCACGGTTATAGAAATGTGTGATATGAGTGAAACATGGTGGTTGCCGTTGACAGGACGCGATCCGCCTAACTACAATCACGCACACGCTCCTGACGCGGAAAGTCTGAGGGGTGAAAGATGCCGATGGCCGGGTCCGATAAACGAAAACAAAGCCTGTACTTCCCAGAGGACATGCTCAAGGAGATCCAGGACGAGGCGACGCGTCAGGACCGCTCGCTGAGCTGGATCGTCCAGAAAGCGTGGAAAATCGCGAGGAAGGAAATCATGAAATACCCCAGCGTGAACGAGTTCCCTGGGGAGGAGGACGAGCGGGAAGCCAAGGGCGAGTAGTCACTCCCGGGGCTCTCGCTTCTCGCTCAGTTTCAGTTGACGACGATGAGAACGCGCGAAGGCTACGCGGTCGCGCGCGACGGCTCGCCGATTCACTACCAAGTCATGGACGCGGGGGGATCGGGGGGGCAAGCTGGGCTTCCGCTGATCCTGTCCGACGGGATCGGCTGCGACGGGTTCATCTGGAAGTACCTCCAGCCGAGCCTTTGCGAGGAGCGGACGATCGTCCACTGGCACTACCGGGGACATGGCCGTACCCCGGAGCCACGAGACCGACGTCGGGTATCGATGCCCGACCTCGCCGACGATCTGGCGTCGGTGCTCGATGCCGCGAGCATCCCGCATGCCGTGCTCGCCGGCCACTCGATGGGCGTGCAGGTGTGCCTCGAGGCGTACCGCCGCCACCGCGCGCGCGTCGCCGGTCTGGTGCTCATGTGCGGCGCCTACGGCAACCCACTGCGCACGTTCCGCGGGTCGCGGGCGCTCGATCTGCTCCTGCCGTGGATCTCGTTCTCGGTGAACCGCGCGCCGCGGCTCATCGGCGCGGCGTGGCGGACGCTCGTCCCGACGCGGCTGGCGTTCGCGCTCGCCGCGCGCATGGAGCTCAACGCCGAGCTCATCCGGCTCGAGGACTTCATGCCGTACCTCGAGCACATCGCGCGCGTGGACCTGCCGCTGTTCATCGAGATGCTGGCGCACGCCGGGCGGCACACCGCGCGCGAGGTCCTGCCGACGATCGACGTGCCCACGCTCGTCATCGCCGGCGACCGCGACAACATGACGCCGCGCGCGCTGTCGGAGGAGATGGCACAGCTCATCCCCGGATCGAAGCTCGTCGTCGTCGAGGGCGGCTCCCACACCGCGCCGATCGAGCGGCCGCACCTCACGAACGAGGCGGTCGCGCAGTTCATGCGCGACATCGCCGCGCCGGACATCACGGCGGCGGCGGCTCGACCCTGAGGTAGGGCGCGACGCGCGCCAGCGTGGCCGGGCCGATCCCGGGCACGCCCAGGAGATCGTCGACGGCGTCGAACCGCCCGCGCCGCTCGCGCGCGGCGACGATGCTGGCGGCGAGCGCCGGGCCCACGCCGGGGAGCGCCTCGAGATCCGCCGCCGCGGCGGCGTTGAGGTCCATCTGCCCGCCGAACAGGAGCCCCGCGCCCGGCGCCGCCGCGGCCGGGCGAGCGGCGGGATCGGCGCGCGGGGCGGCCCCTGCGGGGATCCGCCGCTCGAGGGCCGCTCGGAGGCCGAGCGCCGCCACGAGGATCGCCAGCCCGACGAAGTACGCGCGCGTCATCGTCGTCCTATGGGTCGTCGTCATGGCCCGATCTTCGGCGCGGATGCGTCGGCGGTTGCGTAGTACCATTCGGGTGTGGCGTTCGAGACGGAGGCCGAGGACATCCTGCGCGAGCTCCTGCGCCAGCCCGGGGCCCTCGGCGCGGCGATCGGCGCGCCCGCGCCCGCGCCCGAGGTGCCCGGCGCGCTGGAGAAACGGCTTCCCCTGGGGAACGGCGCCGAGCTGGTGGTGGCGACGACCAATCCGGAGCCGCCGGAGCTCGCGGCGGCGCTCGAGCAGGCGGTGCGCGACCTCCGCGCGCGCATGCGCCTCAGCGGGGTGACCGACGTGCCGCCGGTGCTCCTCTACGGCGCGGCGCCGCGGCCGCGCGATGCGCTCCTCCGCCGCGTCGAGACGCTCCTCGGCGCGCTCGCGCGGATGCACGGGGCCGAGGCGGCGGCGCTCACCCACCGCGACGAGCTGGTGGCGTCGGCCGGCGCGTTCGACGAGGCGCGGCGGGTGCGCCTGCCGTTCCTGCGCCAT
>DATFWE010000157.1:0-13307 GCA_035259575.1 Haliangiales bacterium | reverse complement strand
CGAGCGCCCGCCATACGGCGTGCGAGACCGAGGGCGCGCCGGCGTGCGAGTTCGAAGTTTCGTGGAGCTTGTGATAGCGTGCGGGCGTGGCCCGGACACCTCTCGTCGTCGGCAACTGGAAGCTCCACCTGACCATCTCGGAGGCGCTGACGCTGGCCACCGAGGTGAAGAACCAGCTGTTCCACGCGCGCCGGGTGGAGGTGGGGATCGCGCCGGTGTTCACGGCGCTCGCGTCGGTGCAGAAACGCATCGAGGGCACCGCGCTCAAGCTCGCGGCCCAGGATTGCCACTGGGAGGACAAGGGCGCGTTCACCGGGGAGGTGTCGGCGCCGCTCCTCGCCGACGTCGGCGTGAGCTACGTGATCGTCGGGCATTCCGAGCGGCGCCAGCACTTCGGCGAGCTCGACGCCGCGGTCGGGCTCAAGGCGCGGGCGGTGCTGCGGGCGGGCATTTCCCCCATCGTGTGCGTCGGCGAGACCGAGGCGCAGCGCGACGCGGGGGAGACGTTCGGGCGGATCGCCGCGCAGCTCGAGGGCGCGCTGGCCGACATCCCTCAGGCCGACGCCCCTCGCCTCGTCATCGCCTACGAGCCGGTGTGGGCGATCGGCACCGGGCGCACCGCCACCCCGAATCAGGCGGCGGAGGTGCACGCATTCATTCGCGATCGGCTGCGCGAGCGCTGGCGCGAGCGGGCCGAGGACATAAGGATCCAGTACGGCGGATCGGTGAAGCCGGACAACGCCGGGGAGCTCATGGCCCAGCCCGACGTCGACGGGGCGCTGGTGGGCGGCGCGTCCCTCCAGGCCCCTTCGTTCGTGGCGATTGTCAGGGCGATGCAGGACGTGTTGTAGCCTTGCTTAACCCTGGGAGATGAGGTAGGAATCCGCGGTCATGGCCACGATCATCACCATCTTGCACGTCATCGTGTGCATGTTCCTGATCTTCGTCGTGCTCTTGCAGGCGGGCAAGGGCGGCGGCATGGGGCTCGCGTTCGGCGGCGGACAGGCGCAGACGATGTTCGGCGGCTCGGGCGCCGGGAATTTCCTGACCCGGCTCACCGCGGTGACCGCGGTCGTGTTCATGCTGACGTCCCTGACGCTGGCGTACCTCGCCAGCGCGCGCGGTACGAACTGGCTCACCGACTACGAGAAGAAGAGCGAGGCGCAGGCCAAGCGCGAGGCGGCGCTGAAGGAGAAGCTCGGCGCGCCGGACAAGGGCGCGGCTGCTCCGACCCCCGCCCCGGAGGAGGGCACGGAGGCGCCGAAGTCAGAGGAGCCGCCCACGCCGGAGGCGCCCAAGACCGAGACGCCCACCAAGGCCGAGGCGCCCAAGACCGAGACGCCCGCCAAGGCCGCGGCACCCAAGACCGAGGCGCCCGCCACGGCGCCAGAGAAGCCCGCGGAGAAGAAGCCGCAGTAGCCATGCAGTTCGCCAAGTACCACGGCCTGGGCAACGACTTCCTGGTGGTGGATCTGCGCGGGGGCGGCCGCGAGCCGTCGCCCGACGAGGTCCGCGCCCTCTGCGATCGCCGCTTCGGCGTCGGGGGCGACGGCGTGCTCACGGTCCTTTCCGACGACGGCGCGGACGCGCGCATGCGCGTGCTCAACGCCGACGGCAGCGAGGCCGAGATGTGCGGCAACGGCATCCGCTGCGTGGCCAAGCACCTCTACGACGGGGGCCTGCGCAAGGATGTCCTCCACATCGCGACCGGGGCCGGCGTCCTCGCCTGCGGCATCGAGGCGGCGAACGGCCGCGTCGAGCGCGTGTCGGTCGAGATGGGACGCCCGCGCCTGCTCCGCGGCGAGATCCCGATGACCGGCCCGCCCGACGAGCGCTGCATCGAGGAGCCGTTCGACGACCTGCGCGTCACGGCAGTGTCGATGGGCAACCCGCACGCCATCGCGTTCGTCGCCGAGACGGGCGCCGCGCTGCGCGCGCGCGCCGAGCGCGTCGGCCCGCGCCTCGAGACGCACCCCGCGTTCCCCCGCAAGACGAACGTCGAGCTGGCCCACGTCCACGACGACGGGACGATCGAGCTCGTGGTGTGGGAGCGCGCCTGCGGCATCACGCTCGCCTGCGGCACAGGCGCGTGCGCCACGGCGACGGCGGCATGCCTCACCGGCCGCGCCGCCCTCGGCGCCGACCTGACCGTCCGCCTCCTCGGCGGGCCGCTGACCATCCGCGTGGCATCCGACCTCTCGGGCGTGAGGATGACGGGGCCGGCCACGCTCGCGTTCACCGGCGCGGTCTGAGGATGATCCCCGCCGACGTGTCGCTGGGGGAGACGTACGCGTTCGTGACGGCGGCGCTCGGCGAAAGGACGCGCATCCTCGACGTCGGCTGCGGTCGCGGCGCGCTCGCGCATCGCCTCGCCGCGGCCGGCCGCGACGTGACCGCGCTCGACCGGTCGCTCGGCGGCACCGAGGCGGGCACGGCCAGGCTGGTCGAAGGCGACTTCCTCGCCTACCGCGCGGCGCCGGTGGACGCGCTCCTGTTCGTGACGAGCCTCCATCACCTCTACCCCCTCGACGCGGCCGTGGCGCGCGCGGCCGAGCTGCTGGTGCCGGGCGGCCTCGTCGTCGCCGAGGAGCTCGATATCGACGCCCCCGACGCGGCGACCGCCGCCTGGTACTACGACGTCCAGGAGATCCTCGCCGCGGCCGGGCTGTTTCCGCGCCACCACGTCCACGGATCCGCGGGCGACGAGCCCACGGCGCGGTGGCGGGCGGAGCACGCGCACGACCCACCGCTCCACCCGGGCGCAGACATGCTCGCGGCCCTCGGCGCGCGCTTCGACGTGCTCGTCGCCGAGCGCGGACCCTATCTCTACCGGTACCTGTGCGGCGGGCTCGAGGCGTCGCCGCGCGGGGCCGCCGTCGCGGCGGAGATGCTCGCGGCGGAGCGGAGGGGGATCGCGGCGGGGAGGATACGGGCGACGGGGTTGAGGATCGTGGCGAGGCGGAGAAACAAGGAATTCGAATAAAGAATTCGAATTCGAATGCCGGAGAGGGCGCCCGTTCCTGGCCGTCGTCGTCTCGTCCGTCCGTTCGAATTTCCATTCTCTGTTCTTGTTCTCTGTTTTGTTTTTTGCGCCGCACCGGCCGGAGCGGAGCTCGAACGGGTCAGACGAGCTGGGTTCGGATCACGATCTCGGACGTCAATGTCCGGTGAACGGGGCACTTCCCGGCGATCGCGAGGAGGGCCTGGCGCTGCTCCTCGGTGAGCGGTCCGGCGACGGCGATGTCGCGATGGATGCGCCCGACCATCCCCTCCTCGGTCTCGCACTCCTCGCAGTCCTTGGCGTAGATTCGCTCGTGGCGCAAGGTCACGGTGACGCCCTCGAGCGGCCACCCCTTGCGTCGCGCGTACATCTGAAGGGTCATCGACGTGCACGCGCCGAGCGAGGCCAGGAGGAGCCCGTACGGGCCCGGGCCGGCGTCGGTGCCGCCCACCTCCACCGGCTCGTCGGCCGCGAAGACGTGGCGGCCGTCGCTGATCTCCTGCCTGTACCCGTCGGGTCCGCCGCGGACGACTACGGTCTCGGACATCGGAACCTCCGCTTCAATTCACCTGCGCGGTCGGTGTGGTCGTGCCCTGCAGCACGGGCGGCTGGACGGCGACGATGCGGATGCGTCCGACGCTGCCGCCACCGCCGCCGGCGCCGAAGCCCCCGCTGCCTCCGACCGTGTTGCCGTTCTGCGCCCGCTGTCCCGCCGGGACCGACTTGTACCCGCCGTCGCCGCCGTTGCCGCCGCTGTCGGTCTGGCCGAGGCTGAGCGCCGGCGAGACATTGCACTGTCCGGGATCGCCGTTCGCGCCGCCGGCGGTCAGCCCCGCGCCCTCGCCGCCCGCGCCGCCGTTGGCGCACAGGATCGCCCCGCTCGGCAAAGACACCGACGAGGCCTCGAGGAAGATCGCACCGCCCGCGCCCCCGCCGCCGCCCCCGGAGCGACCGCCCGGCCCGGCGCCGATCGCCCCGCCCAGGCCGCCGGCGCCCGAGGCGCGGATCCGCCCCATCGACTCGATGCCGACCGAGCCCTTGGCCGACACGGCGATCGCGCCGCCCGCGCCCCCGCCGCCGCCGCCCGTCCCCTGGCCGGCCGCCCCGTTTCCGCCCGGCCCGCCGGAGCAACCGCCGCGGAGGGGCACGAGGACCGTGCCGTTCGACGTGCCGCCGGAACCGCCCATGCCGTGGCCGCCGCCGGCGCCGTCGCCGCCGTCGCCGCCCTTGGCGCCGAACGCGCCGCCCCCGCCCCCGCCGCCGCCGGCGTCCCCCTGCGTCGCGTCGCCCCCCTTGACGCCGGCGCCGACGGTGCAGGACGCCGGATCCGCGCCGCCGGGTCCGGCGGTCCCCGCGGAGCCGGAGGCGTCGATCGCCCCGGCGGCGCCCACCAGCACGCTGCCGTTGGCGACGAGGAGGAGCGGCTTGCTGCCCTGGACGGTGAGCGTGGCGGTGATGCTCACCTCGCCGACCACGACCAGCTCGAGCGACGGTCCGCCCGTCTGCGGGAGGGTCGCCTGCAGGAGGACGGTCGTCCCCCCCATCGTGAGCGCGTGGGTGTCGGTGTTGTAGGTCGCCGCCGCGTTGATCGTGAGGTCGCCGTTCGTCGGCGGGAGCTGGCACGGATCGTAGAGGACCGGCGGGTATGGCCAGCCGCACAGGTCGCGCGCGTCGGCGGGCGGCGCGTCCGCCGGGGGCACATCGATGATCGCCGCATCGACGGGGGCGGGCGGCGCGTCGGCCACGCCCCCGTCGACGACGGGGGGCAGCGCGCGCGGCTCGAACGAGCACCCGCACAGGATCGCGCACAGCGCGGATACCCGGGTCACGAGATCATCTTACAGCAAGCTCTCCTGGCTCCGGGTCCGCTTTACGCCGAGGTGCAGGTAGGCCTTGCCGGTCGCGATCCGCCCGCGCGGGGTGCGGGCCACGAACCCCTCCTTGACGAGGTACGGCTCCACCACGTCCTCGAGCGTCGATCGCTCCTCGCCCACCGACGCCGAGAGCGCCTCGATCCCGACCGGCCCGCCGTCGAAGCGCTCGAGCATGACGCGCAGGTAGGCGAGGTCTTGCGCGTCGAGCCCCAGGGGGTCGACCTGGAGGCGCCGCAGCGCGAAGTCCGCGATCGCGCGGGTGATCGTCCCGTCCCCCTCGACCTCCGCGAAGTCGCGCACGCGCCGGAGGAGGCGGTTGCCGATGCGCGGGGTGCCGCGGGCGCGGCAGCCGATCTCCGACGCGCCCTCGTCGTCGATGTCGACCTCGAGCAGGCGCGCCGACCGCCGCACGATGCTCGTCAGCTCGTCCACGTCGTAGTAGGACAGTGTGCCCACGAAGCCGAAGCGGTTGAGCAGCGGCGACGCGAGGAGCCCGGTGCGCGTGGTGGCGCCGAGCAGGGTGAACCGCGGCAGCGACATGCTCATGGCGCGCGCGTGCGGCCCGTCGCCGATGAACACGTCGATGCGGAAGTCCTCCATCGCCGGGTAGAGGTTCTCCTCGACGACCGGGGACAGGCGGTGGATTTCGTCGATGAACAGGACGTCCCCCTCGGCCACGCTGGTGAGCAGGCCGGCGAGCACACCCTTGTGGTCGATCGCGGGGCCGCTCGTCACGTGGAGCTTGACCCCCATCTCGGCGGCGATGACGTGGGCGAGCGTCGTCTTGCCCAGGCCGGGCGGTCCGGCGAACAGCATGTGGTCGAGCGCCTCGCCGCGCCGGCGCGCCGCCTGGACGAACACCTTGAGGTTGTCGACGAGGGCGCGCTGCCCCAGGTACTCGGCGAAGCGCTTGGGGCGGAGGGCGACGTCGAGCTCGCGCTCCTCCGGCTGGGTCTCGGGGCTGAGCTCGCCCCGCTCCTCGTGCTTCTTGCGGGCCATCATCACCTCGGCATGCTGCGCAGCGCGTCGCGCAGGAGCGTCTCGACGGTGGCGCGCGGATCGACAGGGAGGTGCGTCACCGCCTTGTCGACCTCGCCGGGGCGCCAGCCCAGGTTGAGCAGCGCCGAGGCCACGTCGTCGAGGAGCGGCGAGCGCGTCGGGCGGGCCTGCGCCCAGCCCACCAACTTGTCCTTGAGCTCCACCACCAGGAGCTCGGCGGTCTTTTTGCCGACGCCCTTGATCTTCACCAGGCCGGCCAGGTCGCCGGCCGCGATCATGCGCGCCAGCGCGTCGGGCGAGGGCACGCCGGACAGGATCGCCAGCGCCGTGGCCGGCCCGACGTTCTTCACCGTGATGAGGAGATCGAAGAGCTCGCGCTCGCGCGGGCTGGCGAAGCCGTAGAGCGCGACGCGGTTCTCGCTGGCGTGCGTGTAGACGCGCAGGACGACCTCCTCCCCCGTCGGGGGGAGCGCCGCCAGCGTCGTGGACGACACCGCGACGTCGTAGCCGACGCCGGCGCACTCGACGACCACGGAATCGACGTTGCGCTCGACTAGGATGCCGCGGAGGCGGGCGATCATCCCTTGGCCACCGCCTTTCGGATGTGCGCATGGGCGACCGCGACGGCGAGGGCATCGGCCGCGTCGGCGCGCGGCTGGGACCTCATGCCGACGAGGGCGCGGACCATGAGCGCAACCTGTTCCTTGGGCGCGCGGCCCCGGCCGGTGACGGCGAGCTTGACCCGCGCCGGCGGGTAGGCGGAGACGCGCAGGCCGGCGCGGCCGGCGACGGCGAGGACGACGCCGCGGGCGTGGCCGAGCGCGAGCGCCGAGCGCGGGTGGCGCGCCGCGAACACGTCCTCGACGGCGACCTCGTCCGGCGCGAGCTCGGCGATGATCTCCTCGAGCCCGACCGCCAGCTCGGCGAGGCGCTTTTCCAGGGGATCTCCCGGCGGCGCGGTGATGACGCCGCACTCGACGCAGCCGAGGCGGGCGCCCGCGTCCACGACCGCGTAGCCGAGCACGCGGCTGCCGGGATCGATCCCGAGGATGCGCATCGACTCTCAGCGTACCGGGGGGGTGTGACAGGGGCAAAAAACGGGCGGCGGGGGACTACGCCGACAGGCGTTCCATCAGCTCGTCGTCGATGTCGAAGTTCGCCCACACGTTCTGGACGTCGTCGTCGTCCTCGAGCGCGTTCATGAGCTTGATCATCGACTCGGCCTTGGATCCGTCGAGGTGCACCCGCGTCGACGGCACCATGGCCAGCTCCGCCGACGACGGCTTGATGCCCGCCTTGGCGATCGCATCCTTGACCGGCTCGTAGGAGTGGGGCTCGGTGTCCACCTCCCACAGCTCGCCCGCGTCGCGCACGTCCTCCGCGCCGGCCTCGATCGCGAGCTCCATGATCCGGTCCTCGGTCGCCGCCGACTTGTCGACGAGGATCACGCCGCGCTTCTTGAACATCCAGGCGACGGAGCCGGACGAGCCGAAATTGCCGCCGTACTTCTCGAACGTGTGGCGCACCTCGCTGACGGTGCGGTTGCGGTTGTCGGTCGTCACCTCGACGAGCACCGCCACGCCCCCCGGTCCGTAGCCCTCGTAGGTGATCTCCTCGTAGTGGATGCCGCCCAGCTCGCCGGTCCCCTTCTTGATCGCGCGGTCGATCGTGTCGTTCGGCATGTTCGCCCCGCGCCCCTTGTCCACCGCCGCGCGCAGGCGCGGATTCCCCGAGATGTCACCGCCGCCGATGCGGGCTGCGACTGTGATTTCCTTGATGATTTTTGTCCAGACCTTGGACCGTCTCGCGTCGGTCGCGGCCTTCTTGTGCTTGATGGTCGACCATTTGCTGTGGCCCGACATGCCTACCGGATAGCACGACAGAAGCCACCCTGGCAAAGCCCGTCGGGCCCGCAATCTCCGCCGGTGCAGCGACGGGGAGCGCAGTAGCTGCCCGGCGGCGCCTGGAAGCCGAGATCGCCCGCGCCGCCCGGCATCTCGCAATCGAGCCAGGGGTCGCCGGCGCAGCTGCCGCAGCGCGCGAGGCACAGGCTCCCGCCCGAGTTCAGGTGGGCGCACGCCGCGTACGACGCGCAGGCCTGCCCGCCGCACGGCAGCGCGCACAGCCCGCGGGCGCCGAGGTTCTGGCAGCTCCCCGACGCGCACAGCGCGTCGTCCAGGGTGCCGTCGGGATCCACGCAGCTCGCGCCGTCGTCGCGGAGGACGTCGGTGAAGCACCCCTTGATCCAGCCGGCGTTGCCGAGAAGCTCGCGGCAGCGGAGCCCGGCCGCGCAGTCGCCGTCGCCGGTGCAGGCGCGCAGGCACAGCGGCCGCTGCCATGGCCCCGGGCCGTTGCCCAGGTCGGCGCAGACGGCGCCGGCGCCGCAGTCGACCTGCGCGCAGCCGCGCGTGCAGAAGCCGAGCTCGCACTGGAGCCCGACGGCGCACTGCCCCACCCCGGTGCACGTCGCTCCCAGCGGCGCCGCCGCGACGACGACGTAGCCGTCGCGCTCGCGCTGGGCGGTGCCGCCCGCGCCGCCGACCGCGAGCGACACCGCGTAGCTCCCCGGCTGGGCGAACGTGTGCACCGGCGAGGCGTCCTCGGCCGTGGCGCCGTCGCCGAAGGTCCACACGTAGCTGTCGACCGGCGCGGGGGCGAGCGCGACGAACCGCAGCGTGAGCGGCGCGGTCCCGCGGCACGCCGGCCCCGAGACGTCGAGCGCGGCGCAACCGAGCGCGGCGAAATCGACCCACAGGAGCGGGGGGCCGCCGTCGCGGGCGGCGGCGTCGACCGTCGACGCGGCGTCGGCGCGCGGGGCGTCCGCCGCCGGCGCATCGGGCGTGCCCCCGGTCGACCCGCACGCGCCCCAGGCCCAGCACAGGACAAGGAAAAAGACCGGTGCCCGGCGCACGGTTCACTTTACCACGTGCTACCTTCTCGTCCGATGTCCCGGCTCGCCACGTTGCATGAGGTCGCCCTCCTCCTCGCCGGCGAGCTCGACCGCGGGCGGCTGTTCGACGGGCTGTGCCGGGGCGCGGCGCGCGTGAGCGGCGCGCTCGCCGCGGCCGCCTACTCGTGCGACACCGCGGGCGGTCACGTCGTCCTCGAGGCGCACCTGGGCGACGAGCGCCCACTTCCCCCCGCCGTCGTCGAGGCGCTGTCCGAGCGGCGCACCGTGGCGGCGGGACGCGAGGTGGCCACGCCGCTCCTGTGCCAGGGCGTGCTCCTCGGTGCGCTGTGGGCCCAGGGCACGTTCGCCGCCGACGACACGAGCCTCCTCGAGACCCTCGCGGTGGCCGTCGCCGCCGCGCTGACGTACGCCGAGACCATCGCGAGCGCCGAGCGCCGCCAGGCGCAGGCCGAGGCGTTGCTCCAGGCGTACCGCAGCGTGGCGGAGGCGCGCGACCGCGACACGATCCTCGCGCGCGGGCTCGACGCCATGATGACGGTGTTCGGCGCCGACCGCGCGGCGATCTACCTCCTCGATCGGCAGGCGCGCGTCACCTTCCTGATGGGGCGGCGGGTGTCGCGCCAGTACCTGGAGCAGGCGGCGCGCAACGTGAACCAGTCGGCGGGCGGGATCGCCACGTTCGCGCGCGTGCCCGTCCAGGTCGCCGACGTGGCGAGCGATCCGCGCACGCGCCCGTTGCACCGGGTCGCCGCCGAGGACGGCATCCACACGGCGATCATCGTGCCGCTCCTCCATCGCGAGGAGCTCCTCGGCGCGATGGTCCTCTATCACGACATCGTGCGCGAATATGCGCCGGAGGACATCGCGCTGGCGCGCGGCTTCGCCGAGCAGGTCGCCGTGGCCCTGGGCACCGCGAACCTGACGCGGCTCCTCGAGCAGCGCGTCGAGCGCTACCGGATCCTGTCCACGGTGTGGCGGGCGATGACGGAGCCCGATACCCCGGCGGCGCGCATCGCGCGCGCGGTGCAGGCGATCGTGGCCGGGGGGGTGGCCACCCACGCCTGGGTGTTCCGCCCCGATGGGACGCTGGCGGCGCAGGCGGGGATGAGCGCGCATTCCGCCGACGAGGCGCTGGCGACGGCGCGGGCGGCGGGGTCGGGGCGCGCGCTGCGCGGCGAGCTCGCCGCCGCGCGGATCGGATTTCGCGCCGAGCATTTCGGCGAGCTCGTCCTGGCCGGACCGCCGCGCGCGGCGGGCGGGCCGGCCCGGCCCCAGACGGTGACCCTGGTCCTGCGCGACGAGGACGACTCCGACGAACGCCTCGAGCTGGTGAGCGCGGCCGCGGCGCGGATCGGGGGCGCGCTCGCCGTGGCGTCGGGGCAGGAGGGCCGGGCGAAGCGGGCGGGGCCGCGGTGAAGCTGGTGCTCGCGTCCGCGTCGCCGCGCCGGCGCGAGCTGCTCGCCCGCGCCGGCGTGTCGTTCGAGGTGGCGCCGGCGGAGGTCGACGAGACGCCGCGGCCGGGCGAGGCTCCGCGCGCGCTCGCGGCGCGTCTGGCGCACGCCAAGGCCGAGGCGGCGCGCCGCCCCGACGCGTTCGTCCTCGGGGCGGACACGATCGTGGTCCTGGGCGAGCGGGTCCTGGGCAAGCCGGAGGACGCGGCCGAGGCGGCGGCGATGCTGCGCGAGCTGTCCGGGCGCACGCACGTGGTGCTGACGGCGACGTGCCTGCTCGCGCCCGCCGGCGCGGCGATCGAGCGGACGTGCGCGACCGAGGTCGACGTCGTGCCGCTCGGCGAGCGCGACATCGCCGCCTACGTGGCGAGCGGCGAATGGCGCGGCAAGGCGGGCGGCTACGCCGCGCAGGGCATCGCGTCGGCGTTCATCGGCGCGGTGCGCGGCTCGTACACCAACGTCGTCGGGCTGCCGCTCGCCGAGGTCCTCGCGGATCTGGCGCGCGCGGGCGCCCCCGGGGCGGACCTGGCGCGGGGCGCCGCGCCATGAGCCTGCGAGCGGAGGCGCGGCCAGGCGCGACCCCGGAGCGAGGCGCAGCCGAGCGACCTGGAGCGCCGCGCCGGAGCGAGCAGGCGGTGCAAAAGTGAGCCTTTCGGATCGTGTCGCGGCCGTGCGTCTCCGCATCGCCGCGGCGTGCGCGCGCGCCGGGCGGCCCGAGTCGGCGGTGACGCTGTGCGCGGTGTCCAAGACGCATCCCGCGCCGGCGGTGCGCGAGGCCCACGCCGCGGGCCTGCGCGATTTCGGCGAGAACTACGTGCAGGAGCTCCTGCCCAAGGCGGCCGAGCTCGCCGATCTCGACCTCCGCTGGCATTACGTCGGGCATCTCCAGCGCAACAAGGCGAAGGATGTGGTCGGCCGCGTCGCCCTCGTGCACGGCGTGGACTCGCTGGCGCTGGCCGAGGCGCTGGACCGGCGGGCGGCGGCGCCGCTCGACGTGCTGGTGCAGGTGAACGCCGGCGACGAGGACAGCAAGGCGGGCGTCGCCTGGGACGAGGTGCCGGCGCTGGTGGCCGCGATCCGGCGCCTCGCCCGCGTGCGCTGCCGTGGGCTCATGGCCATACCCCCGCCGAGCGAGGACAACCGCCCGCGCTTCCGCCGCCTCGCCGAGCTCGCCGCGTCGCTCGACCTCCCCGAGCTGTCGATGGGCATGTCCGACGACTTCGAGGCGGCGATCGAAGAGGGCGCGACGATCGTGCGCATCGGGACGGCGATCTTCGGCGCGCGCGCCTAGCGACCATCCAACACGACCTCCTCCACTTCCAGAAATGCCTCTCCCCCTTCCCTGACGCGGAGCACGTGCATTCGGCTTGACCTCGAGATCGTGCCTCCAACCGAGCTTGGACCACGACATCGACAGGAAGCGCGCTACTCGAGGTGGCGGAGCAAAACCCCGCGACCTGAGAAACCCTGTCCAACTCCGCGGCTCCTGCGTGCCAGCTGTCCACGACAAACTCGAGTGGTCCCGGCGACGCGCACGTCTCGCCATCGAAAACGATGCTGACGACGCAGCTACATGGCCCCGAACCATCGCTCGACAGCCGGAAATGGTCCTGGTAGGTCACCTTGAGGCCCCATTCGTCGTCGTACCTGTGGCGCCGCGCGCGTCGATTGGGGAGATCGTGCGCCCCACCCGTCCTGGGTGTCGTGTAATCCGCATTGAAACCAGTCGCGACGCTCTGCCACTTCGCCAACGTCGCACGGGTCTCGGGCGGTAAACACGAGTCCCTACCACACCCCACGCAGAAAGTGATCCCAAGCACCAGCGTCAACGGAGACCTGCGGTACATCGGCACTCCACGACCTCCCTATTCATCGATCGTGCCGTGCCTAAGCAGCGGATCTTGCGGAACCGCCGCGGAAGCATCCGGTGTTTCTCTTACGTTCGTGGCAAGCTTTCTTGCATGACGCGCGTCCTGTTTGCGTGGGTAAGCTATGCCGATCGGCGCGCCGCCGCGGGGGACACCGAGACGGGCCTCGGGCCGATCGCCTGCGCCGCCAGCACCGGCCGGCGCTTCGATGAAATCGTGCTCCTCTCGAGCCACGAAGAGCCGCAGACCAAAGCGTTCGCCGGCTGGCTGCGGGCACGGGCAAAGGTGCCGCTCGTCATCCACCAGGAGAAGCTCGCCGATCCCACCGAGTACCGCGAGGTCCACGACGCGGCCGTTCGCGCCGTCCTCGCCGCGCGGCAGCGGCAAGGTCGGGACGCCGAGCTCACCTATCATCTCAGCCCCGGCGCCCCGGCGATGGCGGCGATCTGGATCCTGCTCGCCAAGACTCGCTTTCCCGCCGAGCTCATCGAGTCTTCCAAATCGCGCGGCGTGTGGACGGCCTCTGTGCCCTTCGATCTATCGGCGGAGCTTCTGCCGGAGCTCCTCCACCGCGCCGACGCGGAGCTAGTCGAGCACTCCGCCGAGCTGCCGCCCGATGTGCCGGGGTTCGCCAGCATCGTCCACCGTTCGGCCGCGATGCGGCGCCTGGTCGCGCGCGCGCGTCGCGTTGCGTTCCGCCGCGTGCCGGTCCTCATCGAGGGCGAGTCCGGCACCGGCAAGGAGCTCATCGCGCGGGCCATCCATCAGGCCAGCGCCGCCGGCGGGGCGCCGTTCATCGCGGTGAACTGCGGCGCGCTGCCCGAGGGGCTCGTGGAGAGCGAGCTCTTCGGTCACGAGCGCGGGGCGTTCACCGGCGCGGTCTCGGCTCGCCTCGGACATTTCCGCGAGGCGCACGGCGGCACCCTGTTTCTCGATGAGGTGGGCGAGCTTCCCCCGCCGGCGCAGGTGAAGCTCCTGCGCGCGTTGCAGGAGCGAGAAGTGACGCCCGTCGGCGCGAGCCGGCCCGTGGCCGTCGAAGTGCGCGTCATCGCCGCCACCCACCGCAATCTGCTCGCCGACGTCGCCGCCGGCCGCTTTCGCGCGGACCTGTTCTATCGCCTGGCCGTCGCGGTCCTGCAGGTGCCGGCGTTGCGGGACCGGCCAGGCGATCTCCCCATCCTCGTCGAGAGCCTGCTCGCCAAC
>DATFWE010000156.1:0-6994 GCA_035259575.1 Haliangiales bacterium | reverse complement strand
CCCGCCCCGCCCCACCGACGGCGGCGGCAGGGCCGCGAAGTCGCCCAGCGTCGCGACGCCGAGGTGTCCCAGCATCTTGCGCACGTCGGGGTCGAGCGGCAGGAGCGAGAGGGGAAGGGGTTCCAGGAACGCCGCCGACCCGCCGGCCGGCACTTGCCGCACCCGCGCATGCGGCGTCGTCTGCGTCGCCGCCCACGCCGTGAACCGATTGTCGGCGATGCCGACGCGCCCCACGAACCCCATGCGCTGCGCCAGCCGCGCCAGCTTGTCCCCGAACCCCGCCGCGCGCGGCGGCACCAGCGCGTAGAGCGCCCCGGGCGATTCCGCGTCCACCGTCATCGACAGCTCGAGCGCCGCCTCGCCGAGCGACCGCATCGCTTCCTCCAGCCGACCGGCGGGGACGAGGCTGAGCTCGACCGTCGCGGCCCGCGCCTGCGCCGCGGACATCCCCGCGGTCACGCCCGCGTCGGCGGCCCGGCGCGACGCGGCGACGATCTTGCCCCCCGCGACCACCGCGAACGGCGTCCCCATGAGGTGCGGCGTGGCGCGCACCGCGACCTGAAGGGGAAACCCGGGCAAGTGAAGGCACGCGATGCGCATGACCTGAACACTAGTATAGTACTGTGACAGCCGCGCGCAAGCCTGGTATGACAGGCTGGTTGCTTTCCGCATGGGGAACGCTGGTTTACCGTTGGCGGCGCGGCATCCTCGTCGCCTCCGGAGCCTCGCTCGTCGTGGCGGTCTGCTTCCTGATCCGCGGCGGCCGCCTCACATCCGGCCGCATTGACGGCATCGAGTCCGACCGGGGCCAGGTCCTTCTCGAACGCGCCCTCGGCCGGCCGGGGAGCTCGTCGTTCATCATCGTCTTCGAGGGGGCCGAGCCGGCCGCGATGCGCGAGCGCGTGCATGACGCGCTCGCGCCGCTTCGCGCCGACGCGCGCGTGGCACGCGTCGTCGCGGTCGATGACGTCCCAACCACCTTTGTTTTCAGCACGTTACGGCAACTGGGGCGGGGCAAGGCGATCCCCAACCCGTTCCTGTCGTCGGACGGGACACGCGCCGTCGCGATCGTCACGCTCGCCGGCGACTTCCGCACCGCCATCAAGGCGTACCCCGACCTCATCGCGAAGGTGGCGGGGCTGCCCGCCACGTTCACCGGGCACCTCGCGTTCATGCACGACCTCGACGTGACGCTGGAGAAAGATCTGCTCCGCGCCGAGGCGATCTCCCTCCCATTATCTATATTGGTGCTTTTATTGGTGTTTTCGACGCTGGCCGCCGCGACCGTCCCGGTCTTCGTCGGCGCGCTCGCCGTGGTGGGCGGCGTCGCCGTCGTGAACGCGCTGTCCCACCTCCTCGATCTCGCGCAGTACACGATCAACGTGGTGACGCTCATCGGGCTCGGCGTCGCCATCGACTACTCGCTGTTCCTCGTCTCGCGCTACCGCGATGAGCTCGCGCGGGGCCGGACCGTCCCCGACGCGATCGCCCGCGCCGTCGCCACCTCGGGGCGCGCGGTCGCGTTCTCCGGCTTCGCCGTGATCATCGGCCTGTCCGGCCTGTTCTTCTTCCGTGGCTCGTACCTCATGGGGATGGGGCTCGGCGGCGCGATCGTCGTGTTCCTCGCCGTCGTCTACGCCCTCACATTTCTGCCCGCGCTCCTCGGCGTCCTCGGCCCGCGAATCGACGCCGGCCGCGTGCCCTTCCGCCTCCCCGCCGGGGAGGGCATCTGGCACCGCCTGGCGACGGCGGTAATGCGCCGCCCGCTCCTCGTCCTCCTCCCGACGCTCGCCCTGGTCGTCCTCGTCGGCGCGCCGTTCCTGCGCCTGCGCCTCGCCGCGTCCGACGTGCGCGCGCTCCCCGGCGACACCGGCGCCCGCCGCGGCCACGAGCTCCTGCGCGCGCACTTTCCCGACCTCGCGGCGACGCGGATCGACGTGGTGGCGCGGTTTCCCGGCCCGCTCACCCCCGCGCGCGTCGGGGCGCTCGCCGACCTGTCGCGGCGCCTCGCGGCGCTGCCGGGCGTGACGCGCGTCGAGAGCCCGCTCGAGCTCGACCCCAACCTCCGCCCCGAGGACTACCTCACGCGCCCGCCCGATGAGCTGCCCGCGCCGGTCGCGTTCTTCGTGCGCCAGAGCGTGCGCGACGGCGTCGTCCTGCTCAGCGCCCTCGCCGCCGGCGCCCCGGAGAGCGTCGAGGCGCGCGCGATCGTCCGCGCCGTGCGCGCCGACCGCCGCGCCGGCGACGCGGAGATCCTCGTCACCGGCCAGACCGCGAACGACGTCGACTCCACGGAGTTCATCCTCGACCGCACGCCCGCCGCCGTCGCGTTCGTCGTCGCCGCGACGCTCGTCGTCCTGTTCCTCCTCCTCGGCTCGGTCCTCCTGCCGCTCAAGGCGGTCGCGATGAACTTCCTGTCGATCGCGGCCTCGTTCGGGGCGCTGGTGTGGATCTTCCAGGAGGGGCACCTCCGGGGCCTGCTCGGCGTCGAGCCGGCGCCGATCGAGCCGACCCTGCCGCTGCTCCTGTTCTGCGCCCTGTTCGGCCTGTCGATGGACTACGAGGTGCTGCTCCTGTCGCGGATGCACGAGGAGTACCTGGCCACCGGCGACAACACCGGCGCCGTCGCCGAGGGCCTCGAGCGGTCGGGGCGCCTCATCACCAGCGCCGCCGCCATCATGGTGACGGTGTTTGCCGCGTTTGCGCTGGCGCGGGTGGTGCTCATCAAGGCGATGGGCCTCGGCATGGCGATCGCGGTGACCCTTGACGCGACCCTCGTGCGCGTGCTCATCGTGCCGTCGACCATGCGCCTCCTCGGCGACCTCAACTGGTGGGCCCCCGGGCCCCTCAAGCGGCTATGCGAGCGGTTGGGACTCCACGCGCCCAGGTGACGCGGCGGCTGCGCATCGCGTACGTCGCCGACACGTTCGAGGGGGGCCTCGGCGGCGGCATCGTGTCCGCCGATCGCTTCGTGCGCGCGCTGCGCGAGCGGCACGACGTGACCCTCGTCGCCGCCGGGACGCCCGCCGAGGGCAAGGTGATCATGCCCGGCTTCCAGATCCCCATCCGCGCGATGGTGCAGATGCGGTTCACGTTCGCCCGGCCCAAGCGCCGGCTCCTCGAGCAGGCGATCCGCGGCGCGGATCTCGTCCACCTGCAGTACCCGTTCTGGCTGTCGTTCGGCGCGCTCAAGGTCGCCCGGCGCCTCGGCGTGCCGGTCGTCGCGGCGTTTCACGTGCAGCCCGAGAACGTCTTCTACAACATCGGCATCCGCTGGCGCTGGCTCATGCGCTGGCTCTATCGCTTCTGGGTCCGGCGCTTCTACGACCGTGCCGACGGCGTGATCTGCCCGTCGGCGTTCGGCGCGCGCAAGCTCGTCGATCACGGCCTGACGGTCCCGACGTACGTCGTGTCGAACGGCACGAACCCGCGCTACACGCGCGAGCCGGCGCCGCGCGACCCGGCGTGGGGCGACACGTTCGCGATCCTGATGGTGGGGCGGTTCGCCCCGGAGAAGCGCCACGACCTGGTGTTCGAGGCCATCCGCCGCTCGCGCCACCGCGACCGCATCCGCCTCATCGTCGCCGGGGCGGGGCCGCTCGAGGACAAGCTGCGGCGCGCGTCGGCGGACCTGCCCATCCCGCCGCGGCTGGGCTTCGTGTCCGAGGACGAGCTCCAGCGCCTTTACAACAGCGCCGACCTGTTCGTCCACGCCTCGGAGGTGGAGCTCGAGGGGATGGCGGTGCTGGAGGCGGCGAGCTGCGGGCTGCCCGTCGTCGTGTCGGACAGCGCGGAGAGCGCGGCGCAGCAGTTCGCGCTCGGGCGCGAGTTCCTGTTCCGCGCCGGCGACGCGACGAGCCTGGCCGAACGGATCGATCATTACATCGAGCACCCGGGCGAGCTGGCCGCGGCGCGCGAGCGCTACCACGCGTCGGCGCAGGGCTACGCGTTCGAGGCGAGCATCGAGCAGGCGCTAGCGGCGTACGCCGCGGTCCTCGAGCGGTAGGCGGCCCGTCGGGGTATGATTCGCGCATGGGCCTTTCCCGGCGAGCGTTCATCGGCGGCGCCGCCTCGGCGGGGATGGTGGCGGCGTGCGCCCGGCCATTGCGCACCGCCGCGGCATCCGGGCACGGCGCGGTCGCGTCGAGCCAGCGCGCCGCCACCGATGCGGGCATCGAGATCCTGCGCGGCGGAGGCAATGCCGCCGACGCCGCCGTCGCCATGGCGGCAGCGCTCAACGTGACCGAACCGTCGTCGACCGGCCTGGGGGGCGACTGCTTCGCGCTCCACTACGGCGCGGCGACGGGCGCGATCACCGCGCTGAACGGCTCGGGGCGGGCGCCCGCGCGCCTGACCCTCGACCTGCTGCGCGCCCGTGGGCTGTCCGAGCTGCCGCCGGAGAGCGCGCACACCGTGACCGTCCCCGGCGCCTGCGCCGGCTGGTGCGATCTGCTCGAACGCCACGGCAGCCTGCCGCGCGCGACCGTGCTGGCGCCGGCGATCCGTCTGGCCGAGGAGGGGTTTCCGGTCGGCGAGATCACCGCGCACTTCTGGGATGTGGGGCTTTCGCGCCACCCGGAGGCGACGAACATCGGCGAGCTGTCCATCGACGGACGCGCGCCGCGCGCCGGCGAGCGCTTCCGCAACCCGGGGCTCGCCCGGGCGCTGCGCGCCGTCGCCGACGGCGGCAAGGACGCCTTCTACCGCGGCGACATCGCCGCGGCGATCGTCCGCGTGCTCGAGCAGAACGGCGGCGTCATGTCGCGGGAGGACCTGGCCGCCCACGAGTCGACCTGGGACGAGCCCATCTCCACCACCTACCGCGGCCTCCGCGTGTGGGAGTGCCCGCCCAACGGCCAGGGCATCACGGCCCTCGTCGCGCTCAACATCCTCGAGGGGTTCGATCTCGGCGGCCAGGATCCGCTCGGCGCGGAACGCTTCCACCTGCTCGTCGAGGCGATGCGCCTCGCCTTCGCCGACACCCGCTGGTACGTCGCCGACCCGCGCGCGACGCGGGTGCCGATCGCGGAGCTCCTGGCCAAGCCGTACGCCGCGCGCCGGCGCGCGCTCATCGACCCGCGTCGGGCGGCGGCCGACGTCCGGCGCGGCGCGCCCGTCGCCGCCAGCGACACGGTGTACTTCTGCGTCGTCGACGGACGCGGCAACGCCTGCTCGTTCATCAACTCGAACTACATGGGCTTCGGCACCGGCCTGGTGCCGAAGGGGTGGGGCTTCACGCTGCAGAACCGCGGGCATTGCTTCGCGCTCGACCCCGCGCATCCCAATGCGCTCGCGCCGCGCAAGCGCCCGTACCACACCATCATCCCCGGGATGCTGACGCGCGCCGACGGCACGCTGTGGGGTCCGTTCGGCGTCATGGGCGGCTTCATGCAGCCGCAGGGGCACGTGCAGGTCGTGGTGGCGCTGGTCGACGACGCCGCGTCGCCGCAGGCCGCGGTCGACCGGCCGCGCTTTTGCATCGAGCCGGTCGACGGCGCCGGGAAGCTGAAGCTCGAGGAAGGCGTGCCCGCGGCCACCGGCGCCGCCCTGGGCGCGCTCGGCCACGACGTCGAGGTGGGCGTGAGCGGCTTCGACCGCGCGGTGTTCGGCCGCGGCCAGGTCATTCGCCGCGACCCCGACGGAAAGCTCGTCGCCGGCAGCGACCCTCGCGCCGACGGCTATGCGGCGATCGTCGAGGGAGCGTAGTCCTGAGCCGGATCCGGCAACGCGAGCCAAGTCATCCGGCCAGAACGTCCGTGGCCACGTGGTCCGGCCCCACGCCGTCGATGAGGATGATGTCGCTCTCGGAATTCTCGGTGCGCAGCCGCAGGATCTCCTGATACGCGGCCGACCGGTACCAACCACGAGCTGCCGCGACGTCGGGAAACTCGATGATGATCGCGGTGCCGGGCCAGCTTCCTTCGAGCAGCTCGATCCGTCCGCCGTGTACGATGAATCGGCCTCCGAACGGCCTGAGCGTGGCGTCGATGCGCCGAAGATACTCGACGATGTGCGGCCCGACAGTCACCTGACGCATATGGGCGATCCCGTACGCGGACATGACGCTCTCCTTCACTGAGCCGCCGGCGCGGCATCGCCGAAGCCGACCACCGACTCGAGACGCCCATCGCGCGCCACGGTCGCGAAGTCCGTGCCACCCAGATAGAGCGGCGCATCCGGAGCTCCGCCGGCCGCCCAGCTGAAGCGGACGTTGCCGTTATGGGACGCGATACCGCTGACCAGGCGAAGGCGGTAGCCCGGGAACTGGTCCTGGGCGGCCTTGATCATCGCGTCGATGGCGTCGTGGCCCACGCCGCGACGGTGCGCGTCGACGTAGCTTCCGTTCTCGGTCCACGTCCTGGCGACCAGCTCGCGGCGTCGCGTGTCGTCCCTTTCGTTCCAGGCGGCCAGGTAGCTGACGACCAGCTCGTTGACATGGGGCATGGCTTTCTCCTTCCGTTTGGTCCCGTGCGGCTTCGTTCCGTCTGGAACATACGGTCCGGGCGCGGCTCGGCGATTACCTGGGAGGTCATGAGACTCGGAAGGGATCACGGGCACGTATGATCGTTCATCAACTCGAGCTACATGGGCTTCGGCACCGGCCTGGTGCCGAGGGGTCGGGCATCACGCTGCAGAACCGCGGGCATTGCTTCTCGCTCGACGCCGCGCACCCCAATGCGCTCGCGCCGCGCAAACGCCCGTACCACACGATCATCCCCGGATGCTGACGCCGATCGCCACGCAGGTGAACGAGTACATCCGCGAGCGGATCCAGCAATAGTCGGCGCCATACTGCAGCGGACGCCTCCGAATCCGGCGCAAGGTTCCCACCGCCGCGGCCGCGCTGTCGGCTTCACCGCTTGAGCTGCTTCGGCTCCTCCGCCTCGGCGTCGTCGCCGCCGAAGATGACCTTGCCGATCTGCTTCTCGCGCGCGACGTCGGTGCCGGCGAGCACCTTCTTCGCCGCGCCGCGCTCTTCCGCCGGCCGCGGGAA
>DATFWE010000155.1:0-13121 GCA_035259575.1 Haliangiales bacterium | reverse complement strand
CCGGCGTGTCTGTTCCTCGCGCCCACGAATCTGACCGAGGCGGCGTGCAAGACGCCGGCGACGGTGGATGCCATCCACGTCTCGGCGGACCGCACGATCGATACCGGCGCGTGCGGGAGCGTCCAGACCGGCGGCGTGCCGATCGACAACGTGGATCCGCCACTGTGCGTCTACCGCGCCGGCGCGATCGCCATCGACGCGGCGGCGACGCTGCGGTTCACCGGGACGCGCGTCCCGATCCTGGTCGCGACCGGTGCGTTCACGCTCGACGGCACGATCGACGTCGGCGCCCAGGGCCACGTGGCCGGCCCCGGCTCGCCGAGCACGCAGTTCGAGCGCGGCAAGGGAACCGACGCCGCGGATCCGGGCAGCGCCAGCGGCGGGGGCGGCGGCGGCGGCGGCCACCTGACGGTCGGTGGGACCGGGGGCCTCGGCGGCAACGACACGGTGGGCGCCGCCGGCGGCGGCAGCTACGGCGTCCCCGAGGTGACCCCGCTCGAGCCCGGGTCGTTCGGCGGCAACGGCGCGATCCACTGCCCCCCCACGAGCCCGCCGTGCATCCTTCCGGCGCCGGGCGGCGGCGGCGGGGCGATCCAGATCGTCGGCTGCCAGTCGCTGACGATCGGCGCCAACGCGGTCGTGAACGCCGGCGGCGGCGGCGGCTCGGGCGGACCTCCCTCGGATCCCTTCCTCGACCCGCCGAGCGGCGGATCGGGCGGAGGATCGGCCGGCGCCATCCTGATCGAAGCGCCGATCCTCGACACGCCGGCCGGGTCGGCCCTCGGGGCGCTCGGCGGCGGCGGCGGCGGCGGCGGCGGCCTGACGCTCGACGGAACGCTCGGACAGCTCGGCCAGCCCGGCGGCGACGGCGCGTGCGCGGCCGGCAGCTGCAGCCCCGGAGTCGGGGGCGCGGGCGGGCTCGGCGGCCAGCCCGGCGGTGACGGCGGCGACGGCGGGTCGGACGCCCGCCCCGGGAACGGCCAGTCCACCGGCGACCCGGTGGGAAACACGATCGTGGTCTCCGGCGGCGGGGGCGGCGGAGCCGGGGGGCGCATCCGCATCAACACGCGCGTCGACAAGCCGCCGCCCTTCCTGGGCGGCTTCGTCGCCCCGACGCCGAGCCTGGGCGACATCGTGAGGAGACGATGAAGGCAATCGCGCCGCTGCTGCTGTGCGCCGGAGCGTGTTTCAGCCCCGGACTGAACGACATGCCGTTCCACTGCGGCCAGAACGGCGAGTGCCCGCCGGATTACACCTGCGTCGCAACCTGGTGCCAGAAACCGGGCGGCCAAGGCTCCGACGCGCGCACGATCGATGTCCCGCGGCCGACGATCGACAGCGGCACGATGTGCCAGGCGAGCACGTTCCTGCGCTGCCAGGACGCGCACACGGCCGTCTACTGCTCGAGCGACGGCCGCGGTGAGGTCCAGCAGGCCTGCGCGTTCCAGTGCGACGCGCAGCAGAAGCTTTGCGAGCAGTGCAACCCCGCGGTGCCGACGAGCTGCAACGGCAACGTGCTGCAGACGTGCAGCTCGACCGGCCAGCTGACGATGACGACGTGCGCCGGCTGGTGCGAGATGGGGACGACGTCCGCGGCGTGCGTGACGCTGGCGCCGTCGAACCTCCCGGCGGACAGCTGCGCGTCGACGACGACCGCGACGTTCCGCAGCGCGGGCACCGTCGTCATCGACACGACCAACTGCACGGGCGGTCACATCGTGCTGCAGCCGAGCCCGGGCCCGGTGGCGGGGCCGCCGTCCATCTGCGTCTACACCTATCGCGATTTCCGCCTCGACACGGGCGGCGTGCTCCGGGCCCAGGGCGCCAACGCCCTCGCGATCATCGGCGTGAGCACGATGCGCATCGACGGGACGATCGACGCGAGCGCGATCGGCGCCAACGCGGGGGCGGGCGCGACCGATCGCGGCGTGGGCGCGGGCAGGCCGGCGGAGCAGCCCACGGTCGGCGGGGGCGGGGCGGGCTTCGGCACGAACGGGCCGCTCGGCGTTACCGGCGAGGTGGCCGGTCCGGGGATCGCCTACGGCACCCCGTCGCTGACGCCGCTGTGGGGCGGCTCGAGCGGCGGTCGGGGCGGCGTCGACGTGTGCGTGATGTGCTCGCCGTCCTCGGATCCCGGCGGCGGCGGCGGCGCGGTGCAGCTCGTGGCTTGCCACCAGCTCGAGGTGGGCGACAACGTCCAGATGGTCGCGAACGGCGGCGGCGGCGCGGGCGGGCTGTCGTCCCTCGTGGGCGTCGGCTCGGGCGGGGGCGGCGGCGGCAGCGGCGGGGCGATCCTCGTCGAGGCCGAGACGCTGAGCGTGGGCAGCAGCGTGATCCTCGCCGCGAACGGCGGCGGGGGCGGCGGCGGCGGCCAGGGGCCGATGGGCAAGTCCGGGACGAACGGCGAGGACGGCCACGCGGGCACCGGCGTCGCCGTGGGCGGGCCGGCGCAGTCGCCCGCCGGCGACGGCGGCGACGGCGGCACGCGCGGCGACGTGTCGCAGACCGGCAAGCTTCCCGTCACCGGCCATGTCGCCATGGCCACCGCGGCCGGATCGGGCGGCTCCGGGGGCGCCGCGGGACGCATCCGCCTCAACACCCGCGCGGGCGGACCGATCCCCCTGCCCGGCAACATCGTGATCAGCCCGCCGCCATCGGTCGGCGCAGTCGCCCGCCACGTCGTACCCTGAAAAGACCTCAGGCATAAGGCCTCAGGCCTCAGGATCCGGACCTGAAGCCTGAAGCCCGAGGCCTGAGGCCTTTCCGGGGGTCTACCGACCCCGTCACAACTGTCGCCACTCTGCGTCAAGTTGTTGAAAATACTCATGGTTACATGTGGCACTCGGTATGCAAACCCCCGCAACCACAGGGAGGCGACCATGAGCCTGGCGACCCATCGAACTCGCGCGATCTTCGCGGCCCTCACGCTGGTTGGGTGCGCGACGCAGGACCTCGGCCCGACCCCGATGCCGAAGCCTCCGGTCGCGGGGCACGCCTACCTCGAGATCGTCGGCGACAGGAACGTGTTCATCGACACCGGCGCGCGCGCGACGATCACCGTCAAGTACCACGACGACGCCGGCGACCCGATCGCGGGCGCGGTGACGTTCGCGATCCAGGGAGACGCCAAGGGCGGCAGCCTCGCCGCCGCCTCGGCCGTCACCGACAACCAGGGCCTCGCCCGCGTCGACCTCGTCGCCGGCTCGACCCAGGCCGCGTTCGGCGTGCGCGCGTCCGCGCAGTACGCCACGTCGGTCGACTGGTCGGTCGCCGTCCGCGTCGGCCAGGGCCCGCCCACGCCGCAGGCGCTCACGCTCGAGGGCACCTACCAGCTCGAGTCGCAGTTCGACCTCGTCGCGGGCCTCCCCGGCACGTTCGGCGACGTGGTGCGCACGGTCATCGACATCACCGACAGCCCGAACGACCCCACCACGTACCTCATCGATCTCGCGCTCCGGGAGATCGGCAGCGGTGCCGTCGCCAACGCGGTGAACGCGCTGCGCCCGGGCCTCGACGTGGCGATCAACGAGTTCCTGAAGAGCCAGCTCGGCGACGTCTACACGAACCTCCTCGCCTTCGGCAACGGCTTCGGCGACGCCGCCCAGCGCTTCGGCCTGAAGTCGGAGCTCGCGATCACCAAGAACGCCGACGGCAGCTACGTCGCCAAGCACACCATCAAGGGCATCTTCTTCATGACCGACGCCGGCGGCGGCAGGCGCCAGCGCCAGGACATCGACCTCGCCGCGATGAGCATGAACTACGTCGTCGCCAACGGCGTCCCGATCTCGCGGAACGGCGACGCCACCGTCACCATCGGCGACCACGCGCTGCCCATCTCCTACGGCCAGGCGCTCGTCTACATGGTGCGCAGCGTCGTCATCCCGCTCATCGACCCGTGGGCGCGCAACATGACCGAGTTCCTCCAGGACATCGTCGACTGCGACACGCTCGGCAACGAGATTGCCGCCGCCGTCGGCTTCGGCTCCGGGAGCTTCTACGCGTCGGCGTGCAAGACCGCGCTCGCGTTCGCCGGCAACTACCTCGAGGGCAAGCTCGGCGAGGTGGGCGGCACCGCGACCGGCTTTCACCTCCATGGCACGGCGCGCATGCAGGACACCAACAACGACCACATGGTCGACAAGCTCATGGCCGGCACATGGGAAGGCCGGCTGGACATCGGCCCCGAGGCGGCGACGCTCGGCGCCCCGAACCAGACGTTCCTCGGCAACAGGATGGGTAACTAGCGGCGGGTAGGATCCCTCTCCGAGCCCCGCGTCCGTGACGCCCCGGGAATGGTCCCGGGGCGTTTTCTTTTTTCGGCGGTACGGCCGACCCCAGCGCGGGTGGCTTCCGCGGTTGCCGGCTCACCGACGGGAGCGCCGCGTTTTCACTTGCTTCGAGATGGCACCTCCGTTGCAGCGCGCCTCTCCACTGGAAAGGGAGATTGCCATGAGCCTGCTGAACCGAAATCCCCGTGCTCTCGTCGCCGCGCTCGCGCTGGCCGGCGCCTGCTCGTCGCAGGACGTGGGCCCGACGACGCCGCCGACGCCCAAGCCTCCGGTCCAGGGGCACGCGTACCTCGAGATCGTCGGCGACAGGAACGTCTTTCTCGACGTGGGCGCGCGCGCGACGATCACCGTCAAGTACCACGACGACGCCGGCGACCCGCTCGCGGGAGCGGTCTCGTTCGCGATACAGGGCGACGCAAGGGGCGGGAGCCTGACGTCCGCGTCGGCGGTCACCGACGCCCAGGGGCTCGCCCGCGTCGACGTCATCGGCGGCACGGAAGCGGCGTTCGGCGTGCGCGCGTCGGCGCAGTACGCGACCGCGGTCGACTGGTCGATCGCGGTTCATGCCGGCCCGCCTCCTCCCGGGCCGCTCACGCTCGAGGGGACGTACCAGGTCGAGTCGCAGTTCGATCTCGTCTCGAACCTCCCCGGCACGCTCGGCGACGTGGTCCGCACCGTGATCGACATCACGGACAGCCCGAACGACCCGACGACCTTCCTCATTGACGCGGCGCTCAAGCAGATCAGCGACACCGCCGTCGTCAACGCGGTCAACGCGCTGCGCCCGGCGCTCGACATCAGCATCAACGAGTTCCTGAAGAGCCAGCTCGGCGACGTCTACACGAAGCTCCTGGCGTTCGGCAACGGCTTCGGCGACGCCGCCCAGCGGTTCGGCCTCAAGTCCCAGCTCGAGGTGACCAGGAACGCCGACGGCTCGTACACGGCCAAGCACACCGTGCGGGGCATCTTCTTCTTCACCGACGCGGGCGGCGGCAAGCGCGTCCGGCAGGACGTCGACTTCGCGGAAGCGGGGATCGACTACGTCGTCGCCAGCAACGTTCCGGTCGTCCGCAACGGCGACGTCAGCATCACCATCGGCGACCACAGCCTGCAGACTTCCTTCGGCAAGCTGCTCGTCTACAGCGTGCGCAACGTCGTCCTGCCGCTCATCGATCCGGGCGCGCGCACGATGACCGATTTCCTCCAGGACACCGTGGACTGCGTGTCGCTGGGCCAGAAGATATACGACGACGTGAAGTCCGGCTCACCCGGGATCTACTCGTCGGCGTGCAAGACGGCGCTCGCGTTCGCCGGGAACCTCATCGAGGGCAAGCTGACCGAGGTCAGCGGCGCCGGGACCGGGTTCCACCTCCACGGGACCGCGCAGATCCGAGACACGAACAACGACCGGAAGGTCGACCAGCTCGTGAACGGCCAGTGGCAGGGCAGCCTGGACCTCGGCTCGGACACGGCCGCGCTGGGCCAGCCGTCGTTTCTGGGCGTCCGGATGAATTGACGCGCCGCGCAAACTGCCTGCCGCAGCGCGATGCAAGTTTTCTGCGCAAATTTTTCTTGAGAAACCCGCGCGAAAATCGTAATGAGGATTCCGTTCCTCGCGAAGGGAGGTCCTCCATGGTGAAACGGCTGCTGCTGTCAGCCCTTTTGGTGTCATGGGTCGTACCGGCGTGGGCCGCGCCGCCGGCGCGCACGAAGCCCACTCACACCCCCAGCCATACGATCGTCAAGACGCGCCTTCTCAAGCCGCAGGCCGCGCCTGCGCGCGCCGGGCAGAAGGCCGCCGTCGATCCGGAGACGAAAAAGTTGCGCGAGCCGACACCCGACGAGCAGCAGGCCACCACGCCCGCGAACGTCGCGCCGGCGGCGGCGATACGCGAGAACACCTACAGCGACGGCTCGGTTCAGATCGAGCTCAACGACGACTACATGACCGACGTGGTCGCGGTCCGAAACGCCGACGGCACCGTGACGACGACGTGCGTGCCGCGCTCGGCCAAGGCCGCTCCGCGCGCCTCCGCCCCGGAGACGAAATAACATGCGCCGCCTCGCGCTCATCGCGGCGCTAGCGCTCGCGCCCGCCGCGGCGTCCGCCGCGGTCACCATCACCGTGTTCAACGCCAACGCGCCCGGCGTCGGCTTCAACGATCCCACGCCCGCCGCGCCCATCGGCGGCAACCCGGGCACGACGCTCGGGCAGCAGCGTCTGTTCGCGTTCAGCTACGCCGCGGGGATCTGGGGCGCCACGCTCGACAGCGTCACGCCGATCCGCATCTTCGCGACGTTCGAGCCGCTCGCGTGCACGCCGACCTCGGCGACGCTCGGCTCGGCCGGCGCCACCAGCGTGTTCCGGGACTTCCCCGGCGCCCAGCTCGCCAACACCTGGTATCCGGTCGCGCTCGTCGGCAAGCTCCTCGGCGCCGATCCGCTCGTGCCGGGTCCCAACATCGGCAACAACCACATCCGCGCGCGGTTCAACAGCAACCTCGGCAACGCCGGCTGCCTCACCGGCGTCGGCTGGTACCTCGGCATCGACAACAACCACGGCGGGAACATCGATCTCGTGACCGTGCTCCTCCACGAGTTCGGGCACGGGCTGGGCTTCCAGACGTTCACCTCGGTCAGCACCGGGGCCTTCCTCGCCGGGTTCTCGGATACGTTCGCCCATCGCCTCGCCGACAACACGACGGGCAAGGCCTGGGAGCAGATGACGCAGGCCGAGCGCCAGGCGTCGATCAGGAACGGCCGCCACCTCGTCTGGACGGGACCGGAGGTGACCGCCGCGGTGCCCGCGACGCTCGCGCCGGGGACGCCGTTGCTGCACGTGGGCGCTCCCGCCAGCATCGCCGGCGACTACGTCGTCGGCGCGGCGACGTTCGGGCCCCAGCTCACGCCCACGCCGGTGTCGGGCACCGTCGTGGCCGCCCTGGACCCCGCCGACGGCGCCGGTCCGTCGACGTTCGACGCCTGCTCGCCCCTCACGAACGCCGCGGCGGTCGCCGGCCACATCGCGCTCGTCGATCGCGGGTCCTGCACCTTCGTCACCAAGGTGAAGAACGCGCAGAACGCCGGCGCGATCGCGGTCATCGTCGCCGACAACGCGGCGGGCTCGCCCCCGGCGGCCCTCGGCGGCGCCGATCCCACGATCGTCATCCCGTCGGTGCGGGTGACGCAGGCGGACGGCGCCAAGATCCGCGCCGCGCTGGCCGGCGGCGTCAGCGCCAGCCTCCGGTCCGACCCGAGCGTGCGCGCCGGGGCGGACGCGCAGAACCGGGCGCTGATGTTCGCCGTCGATCCCATCGTCCTCGGCTCGTCGGTGTCGCACTGGGACACGAGCGCGTTCCCGAACCTGCTCATGGAGCCGGCGATCAACGCCGACCTGACGCACGGCCTCGATCTCACGCTGCCCGAGATGCGCGACATCGGCTGGTACCCCGACGCGGATCTCGACTTCGTGCCCGACACGATCGACGCCTGCCTGGGCAGCGATCTGTCGAACACGGTGGTCATCACCGGCTGCGACTCGGGCGTGACCAATTTCTTCTTCCAGCAGGGCGCGGACATCGGCTGCAGCGTCGCCGACCTGATCCGCCGCTGCGTCGCCGGCGCCGGCAACCACGGGGAGTACGTGAGCTGCGCCAGCCACACGACGAACGCCCTCAAGGACGCCGGCATCCTCACCGGCGCCGACCACGGCGCTATCCAGAGCTGCGCCGCCGGCTCCTCGCTCCCCTGACGCTCCACGCGACGAGGAAGATCGTCGCGGCCACGCACGTCCAGCCGAAAACGTCGCCCACCGCCGCGTAGGCGGTGTGTCCGCCCTCGACGAGGGAGACGCTGCCGAGGATGCCCTGGGCGGGCGTCTTGACCTCGGCGGGATCGAACACGCCGCCGTGCTTCACCACCCGGCCGCCGGCGTCGACGAACGCGCTCACGCCGCTGTTGACCGCGCGCACCATCCAGGTGCGCAGCTCGACGGAGCGGAAGACCGCCAGCGCGAGGTGCTCCCACGGCTCGCTGGTGTCGCCGAACCAGGTGTCGTTGGTCACGTTGACGAGGAGGTGCGGGCGCAGCGCCGCCGCGCGCCGGCCGAACGCCGGCAGGATGTCCTCGAAGCAGACGAGCGGCACTACGCGGACCTCGTCCTTGCCGAGGGGGAACGGGAAGGCGACGATCTCGGTGCCGCGGCTGAGCTGGCCGGCCGCCCGGGGGAACACCTTGCGCAGGCCCGGGAACATGCCGACGAACGGGAGCTCCTCGCTGAACAGGACCAGGTAGTTCTTGTCGAAGCGGCCGCGGAACCGGCCCTCCGCGTCCATGTAGATGACCGAGTTGTAGGGGTCGCGATCGGGAAGCATGGCCGTCTTCCCGTGGCCCTCGGCGTCGTAGGTGAGCGCGCCGAACACCAGCGGGACGCGAAACCTGGGCTTCCACGCGTCGCCGTCGAAGCGGCTGCGCACGCCGCGGAGCTGGATCTCGTTCTCCGCCCAGCGCGGCACGAGGTAAGGGAACGACGTCTCGCTCCACACGATGACGTCCGCGCCGGCCTTCTCCAGCTGCGCCGACACGTCCTGCGCCTCGTGGAGCTGCTCCTCGGCGAGCCGGGGGTTCTCGTAGCCCTTCTCGTCGAAGGGCACGTTGCCCTGCACGATGCCCACCCGCAGCGTCGGCGCGGCCGCCGCGGCCGCGTCCACCTGGCCGAGGCGGACGTGGCCGTAGGCCAGCACGGCCGCGACGATCGCCGCCGCCGCCGCGGGCGCTTTCCACGTGCGCCGCGTCGCCGCGTCGTAGACGGCGCCGCTCGCGAGGACGAGGAGCGCCGTCACGCCAACCGGGCCGGTGAGGTCGGCGATCTGGATGACGTGCGGGCGCCACGCCTGCGACAGCGCCAGGTGGAACGGAAACATCATGGGCGTGATGAACTCCGCCGCGGCGAACGCGACCGGCGCCAGGAGCGCGATCGGGACGGCGCGGCGCGCGCGCACGACGCGCACGGCGGCGGCGAACAGCACGAACGGCAGGCCGTGGTAGGCCGCGAACAGCAGCACGGCCAGCCAGGCGAGGACGCCCGGGAAGTGCGCGAACCGCTCGAGGAGCTTGGAGATCCAGTAGAACCCGCCGAGCACGGTGACGGCGCCGGACAGCCAGGCGAGAAGGAGCGCCCGGCGCGTCGTGGCGGCGCGCTCGACGGCGAAAAGGAGCGGCACGTTGGCGACCCACGCAAGCGGCCACACGTCGAAGTCGGGCGAGGCGAGGAACCACAGCGGCCCCGTCAGCGCCGCCAGCCCGACGAGGGCGAGGTCACGTCTTGCCATTCGGGCCATCGGGGACGATCAAGGATAGCGCGCCGGGCAGGAGCGTGAAGGTCGCGGGGAGCCGCCCGGGCGCCTCGCCGTCGACGTCGAGGAGGACCTCCTGGCCGGGCTCGGTGGGACGCGCCTCGACGCGGGCGGCGCGCCGGCACGACACCTTGGCGAGGTCTAAGTGGGTCCCCCTGTAGAGGTGGCGCCCGCGCACGATGAAGTCCCATGTCGTCATGTCCCCGACGGTGACGACGTCGAACTGGCCGTCGTCGAGCTCGGCCCGGGGCGCGATGAACATGCCGCCGCCGAAGTAGCGCCCGTTGGCCACGGCGACGTTGTTGATGACCGCCTCGACGAACTCTTCCTCCTTGCCGTCGAACACGATGCGGACGCGCTGGTTCTTGTAGCGCACGCCGGCGCGCAGCGTGGCGAGGATGAACGACGCCTTGCCGCCGAGGATCTTGGTCGACGTGTTGACGAGCTGGTCCACGAGCCCGCCGATCCCGAACGAGGCGATGTTCGCGAACAGCGTCTCGGCGCGGCCGCCGTCGGTCGCGGTGTAGGCGAGGTGGCCGACGTCGATCTTTTTGGTGCGGCCGGCCTTGACGACGGCGCAGGCGGCCGCGAGGTCGAGGCCGAGGCCGACGGTCTTGCGGAAGTCCCCGCCGGTGCCGAACGGGACGAGGCCGAGCGCGGCCTGGGGCCTGAGCGGACGGGTGCCGTCGAAGAAGCCGTTCACCACCTCGTGGGTGGTGCCGTCGCCGCCGATGGCGACGACGACGTCGGCGCCGCCGGCCAGCGCCTCGCGCGTTAGGCGCGTCGCGTCGCGCGAGCCCTGCGTGGTCACCGGCTCGAACGCGCCGAGCTCGCGCGCGAGGACCTTCTGCACCTCGGGCCAGCGCTTGCCCAGGCTGCCGTTGGCGGCCATCGGATTCACCACCACGACCGTTTTCTTCATGCCGGTTCGTCATAACATGGACAGCGGAGGATGATCGATTCGCGGCAGCGCCGGAAGGCGGTCGGGGCGTTTCCCACGCCTCCGGAGATCGTGCGGGCGGTCGTCGCCGAGACGCTGGCCGCGCCGCTCGCGCGGGCGAGCTGGCGCGCGGACGGCTCGCCGCGGCTGCGCATCCTCGACCCGGCGGTGGGCGACGGCCGGTTCCTCGTCGAGTGCGCGCGCGTCCTCGCCGCCGCGGCGGCGGCGCGCGGCTTCCACCCGGCGGCGGCGCGGCGCGCGATCGTCGCGCGGGTCCTGGTCGGCGTGGACCGCGATGCCGCCGCGTGCGCCGCGGCGCGGGCGGCGCTGGGGGAGGGCGCAGACGTGCGCCAGGGCGAGGCGCTCCTCGACGGCGTCGTCGACGCCGGCGCGTTCGACGCCGTCGTCGGCAATCCCCCCTACGTCCGCGCGGTGACGCTCAAGCGCGCCGATCCTGACCTGTGGGCGCGCCTGCGCGGCGCGCTCGCCGCCACGTCGTACAAGGAGTGGGACCTCTACGGCGCGTTCCTCGAGCGGGCGCTCGCCTGGGCGCGCCCCGACGGCGACGTCGGCCTGGTCGTGCCGTCGCGCTGGCTGACCGGCGCGTTCGCGGCGCGCCTGCGCGCGCGCCTCGCCGGCAGCGTGCGCAAGATCGTCGACTTCGGGGCGGAGCAGCGCTTTCCCGGCGCGACGACCTACACCGCGCTCGTCTACCTGCGGCGCGGGTCGGCGGAGCTCGCGTTCGAGCGGGGCGGCGCGACCGGCCGCATCCCCGCGGCGCGTCTGGGGGCGGCGCCGTGGGTGCTGGGGACCGACGTGGTCGAGCGCCTGCGCGCCGTCGGGCCGCCGCTCGGCGAGGTGGCGCGCATCGCCAAGGGCGCGGGCACGAACGCCGACCCGGTGTTCCTGCTCGAGCGGCGCGGCGACGGCTTCTTCTCGGCGGCGCTCGGCTGCCGCGTCGACGTCGAGCCCGAGGCCGTCGTCCCGTGCGTCCGCGGCCGCGACGTCGGCGAGGGGACGCTGGCGCTGCGGCGCTGGGCGCTCTACCCCTACGACGGGGATCGGCTGCTTCCCCCCGACGAGCTTCGCACGCGGTTCCCGCTCGCCGCGGCCGTGCTGCTGCGTTGCCGCGCGCTGCTCGAGGCGCGCGAGGGGGGACGGTTCCGCGGGCCGACGTTCTACCGCTGGGGCCGGCCGCAGAACCTGCGCTGGCTGCTCGACCGCGAGCCCAAGATCGTCGTCCCCGACGCCGCGCGCACGCCGCGCGCGGCGATCGACGCCGAGGGCCGCCTGGCGATCGACACCGCCTACGCAATCCGGCCGACGGGCGCTGTGCCGCTCGCGCGCCTGTACGCGGCGCTGCGCTCGCCGCTCGTGATGGAATGGCTCGGCGCGGTCGGCATCCCCCTCCGCGGCGGCTACGTCCGGCTCAAGACGGCGTATCTGGCGTCGCTGCCGGTGCCGTGACGCGCGTGCGTTCCTCGACGAGCTCGACGACGTCGCGCACCGCGACGCCGGCCGGCGCGTTGCGCGCGAGCATGTGCTTGCATGTGCCGCAGCTGGTGGCGACCGTCCCGCCGCCGGCGCGCGCGACCTCGGCGAGGCGCCGCCGCGCCATGTCGTCGGCGACCTGGGGCATGGTCTTGGGCAGGACGCCGGCGCCGCCGCAACACTCCGTGTCCCGGCGGGACCAGGCGAGCTCGCGCACCTCGGCGACGCGGCCGAGGAGCTTGCGCGGCGGCTCGATCACGTCGGCGTAGCGCGCCAGGTAGCACGGGTCGTGGTAGTAGACGGGCCGGCGCTCGGCGGGCGCGCGCAGGCGCTCGATCTCGGGGGCGAGGTATTCGGTGACGTGGAGGATCTCGGCGGCGATGTGGATCCCCTCGGCGGGGTAGAGCGCGCGCAGGGTGTGGACGCAGGCGGAGCAGGTCATGACGACGGTGCGGTAGCGCGCCAGCTCGTCGGCGACACGCGCCGCGTGCCAGCGGAACACGTCGGGGTGGCCGGCGGCGAGCAGGGGGTAGCCGCCGCACATGCGATCCATCGCGGCGATGCGCACGTGCTCGGCGCCGACGCGATCGATGACCGCGAGCTGGGCGCGGACGTCCGCCTCGCCCTTGTCGATCGAGTCGCAGCCCGGCCACACGACGACCTGCGCCTCCTCGGCGAACCGTTCGCGCGGCAGCGCGGCCAGCGCCTGCTTGCGCAGCCGGTCCTCGCGCGCGCGGAAGCGCTCCGGGTACTTGTCGAGCGCGGGGTGCCCCGCGCCGCGCCGCTGCGCCTCGGCGCGCCCCGCGAACAGGACCGTGCCCGGCTCGTTGCCGTGGGCGCAGTAATCGGTGCACTGGCGGCACCCCGTGCACGCCCAGATCGGCTCCAGGTGCTCGCGCGACCACGGCGCCTGCCCCTTGCGGGCGAGGTTCAGGACCTCCATCTTGTTCTGCGGGATGTACGTCTCGTGCCCGGTGGTCGTCGACACGGGGCAGGCGTGGCGGCACATCTTGGGGCAGAAGGTGCAGTACTCGAGCTGGAGGGCGG
>DATFWE010000154.1:0-4601 GCA_035259575.1 Haliangiales bacterium | reverse complement strand
ACTACGTCTCGGTCAACGCGAACTGCCTCGACGACGTGGACCTCATCGGCGCGAAGTTCGTCTACTGGGACGGCCGCCACAACAACTGGGACGCCGGCCCCCGCGACCAGCCCTGGCCGATCGCGCCCTGATTCGCCCCCCGTGTTCGGCGCGCTCGTCGCCGCCGAGAAATCGGGCCTGCCGACGGCGACGCTGATGCACACGCCGTACTCCATGCCCACGCGCGGCGTGCCGCCGTTCGGGCTCGGCTTCCGTCCCGCGCGGGGTCCGTTCGGGCGCCTGCGCGATCGCCTGCTGGGCTGGTTGATGGTCCGCATCTTCGATCGGTCCGGTCGCCCGCCCGTCAACGCCGCGCGCGCCGCGCTCGGCCTCGCGCCGCTCGCGTGCGTGTTCGACCAGGTGTCGCGCGGAGCGCGCATCCTCGTGCTCACCGCGCGCAGCTACGACTTCGCCGCGCGCGCGGAGCTGCCCGCGGGCGTCGTCTACGTCGGCCCCCAGCTCGACGATCCGGCGTGGGCGGCGCCGTGGACGTCGCCGTGGCCGGACGGAGCGACGGAGCCGCTGGTCATCGTGGCCCTGGGGTCGACATTCCAGAACCAGGGCGAGATCACCCAGCGCATCATCGACGCGCTCGCTGGGCTGCCGGTGCGCGGCCTGGTGACGCTCGGCGGCGTGTTCGAGCCGACCGACTTCCGCCTGCCGGCGAACGTCGTCGCGGTCGCGTCCGCGCCCCACCGCGTCGTGTTCCCCCAGGCGCGCGCCGTGGTGGCGCACGGCGGCCACGGCACGACGATGAAGGCGCTGGCCCACGGCGTGCCGCTCCTGAGCGTGCCGCTGGGCCGCGATCAGGCCGACAACGCCGTGCGCGTCGTCGAGGCGGGCGCGGGCCTGCGCGTCCGGCCGACGGCGCGGACCGCCGACCTGCGCCGGGCGCTCGCGCGCCTGATCGCCGAGCCCGGGTTCGCCGTGTCCGCCCGCCGGATGGCGGCCGAGATCGCGCGCGACGTGGCCGGCGACCCCGCCACGCGCGAACTGGAGGCGCTCGCCGGCGCCCGGCGGTTCAGGGCGGCGGAATCGACGTGACGTAGGTCGGCTGGCCGTCCTTCATCACCAAGATGACCGCGGCCTTGCGGGCGTTGCGGTGGGCGTCGATGGAGATCGTGCCGGTGACGCCGGCGAAGTCGCGCGTCTCGGCCAGCGCCCGGGCGATGTCCCTTCCCGACAGCGATGGCGCGCGCCGCATGGCGTCGGCGAGGACCATCGCCGCGTCGTAGCCGAGCGCGCCCACCACGTCGGGGACCTCGCCGTAGGCGTCGCGGTATTTCCGCACGAACGCCTGCACCGCCGCGTTGCGGTCCTGGTGCGAGTAGTGCGTCGAGAAGTAACTGCCCTCGACGGCCGCGCCGGCGATCTTGGCGAGCTGCGCCGAGTCCCAGCCGTCGCCGCCGAGGAACGGCTGAACGATCCCGAGCTTGCGCGCCTGCAGGATGATGTTCCCCACGTCGGTGTAGTAGCCGGGCAGGTAGATGATGTCCGGCTTGCGATCGCGGATGCTCGTGAGCTGGGCGGAGTAGTCCGCGTCGCCGTGCGTGTACGACGTCTCGACGACGATCTCGCCGCCGATGCGCACGAGCTCCTTCTCGAACACGTCCTTGAGCCCCTGCGAGTACGGCTCCGCTTGATCGTAGAGCACCGCCGCGCGCGCCAGCTTGAGGTCGTCGTGGACGAAGCGGGCGCCCACGTACCCCTGGAAGGAGTCGATGAAGCACACGCGGAAGATCATGTCGCCCACCTCGGTGACCTCGGGGGCGGTCGACGACGGGGACACCATCGGCACGCCGTACCGCTGCGCCACACGGCCCCCGGCGAGGGACAGGTTCGAGCTGGCCTCCCCGAGGACGGCGACCACCTTGTCCTCGGTGATGAGGCGCGTGACCGCCAGCCCGGCCTCCTGCGAGCGCCCGCCGGTGTCGAGGGCGTTCACCCGCACCTGCTTCCCCTTGATGCCGCCGGCGGCGTTGATCTCGCGGACCGCCAGCGCGATGCCGTTCTTGCCCGACAGCCCGAACGTCGCCTCGCTGCCGGTGAAGGAGCCGTACTGGCCGACGAGGATCGTGTTCGGATCGCTCGTCCGACCGCACGCGAGGAGGAGGACCAGGCCCAGGGGCCGCGCGAGGAGTGTCACCGTGGACGTGATGCTACCATCATCATCAACTCGGAAGGGGCCGCGCCCGCGGGCGCAACGTCATCGCGCGGCCACGGCGGCGCCGCGCGCGTACGCGAGCTTGTTCGCGGCGCTGAGCGCGGCCACCTTGTAGCACTCGGCCAGCGTCGGGTAGTTAAGACGGTCTTGAGGAAGTAGTCCAGGCCGCCCCCAGCGCGAGCACGGCCTGGCCGATGTGGATGAGCTCTGTGGCCTGGGTGCCGATGCAGTGCACGCCGAGGAGCCGCCCGGTTTCGCGGTGGAAGATCATCTTGAACAGTCCCGAGTCGTCGCCGAGGATCTGCCCGCGCGCGATCTCGCGAAAGCGCGCGATCCCCGTCTCGTACGGCACCTTGTCGCGCGTGAGCTCCTCCTCGGTGGCGCCGACCATCGAGATCTCCGGGATGGCGTACACGCCGATGGGAAAGTGGGCTTCCATCGGCTCGGCGTCGAGGCCGAACATGTGCGGCGTCGCGAAATCGTTGGCCTTCCCGAGCGGACCCGGCCGGACAGGCGTCCGGCGAGGACAGGCGTCCGATACCCCTACCTCGCCGCCTCGCTCAACCGCGCCGCCTGCACCAGGAGGTAATTCCGCTCGGGAACGCTGGTCGTCCGGTCCGCCGCCCGGCGGTAGCACGCGATCGCGGCCTCGCGATCGCCGGCGCGCTCGAGCAGGTGGGCGCGGACGGCGTCGAGGCGGTGATGGCCCGCCAGCCGCGCATCGCCGTCGAGCTTCGCGCAGATCTCGAGGCCGGCCGCGGGGCCGTGGACCATCGCGACGGCGACGGCGCGGTTCAGCGTGACCATGGGATTGTCCGACATCCGCTCCAGCAGGCCGTACAGCGCCAGGATCTGCGGCCAGTCGGTATCCTCGACGCGCGCGGCCTCGTCGTGGACGGCGGCGATCGCGGCCTGGAGCTGGTAGGCGCCGATCGATCCCTTCGCCAGCGCCGCGCTGACGAGCGCGATGCCCTCGGCGATCGCGTTCCTGTCCCATCGGCTCCGATCCTGGTCGGTGAGCGGGATCAGCTCGCCGTCGGGGGCCGTCCGCGCCGCGCGGCGCGCGTCGGTCAACAGCATCAGGGCGAGCAGCCCCGCGACCTCGGCGTCGTCGGGGAGGAGCCGGTGGACCTCGCGCGCCAGCCGGATCGCCTCGTTGGACAGGTCGGTGCGGTGGAGCCCGGGACCCGACGACGTGGTGTAGCCCTCGTTGAAGATGAGGTAGAGGACGTGCAGCACCGAGCTCAGGCGCTCCGCCCGCTCCGTCGTGGTGGGCATGAGGAACGGGACGCCCGACGCCTTGATGCTCTGCTTGGCGCGGCTGATCCGCTGGGCCATCGTCGTCTCGGGGACCAGGAACGCCTTGGCGATCTCGGCGGTGGTTAGGCCGCCCACGGCCCGCAGCGTCAACGCGATCGCCGACGATGCCGACAGCGCGGGGTGGCAGCACATGAACAGAAGGAGCAAGGTGTCATCCTCCTCGGGCTCCTCGGGCTCCTCGGGCTCGGCGTCGGCCGCGGCGGGGATCGCGATCGGCGTCTCCTCGGCCACTACCATCTCGCGACGCCGTCGCGACGCCTCGCTGCGGACGTGATCGGTCATGCGCCGCGCCGCGACCTGGATCAGCCACGCGCGCGGGTTGTCGGGCACGCCGTCGCGCGGCCATCGCGCGGCCGCGCCGACGAGCGCCTCCTGGACCGCGTCCTCGCACGCGGCGAAATCGCGGAACCGCCGGAGCACCGCGCCGAGCACCTGCGGCGCGAGGTCGCGCAACAGCCGCTCGATGCGGACGCCCGGCGACCCCGGCGTCACAGCAGCTCTTTGGGCGGCGCGCTCATGACCTCGCGCACTTCGATCGCCAGGTAGAGCGGCGCACCGCCGGGTCCGGGCGCCGTCGACGCCTCGGCGGCGATCTGATACGCGCGCTCCGGGCCGTCGACGTCGACGAACCAGTAGCCGGCGAGGAATTCCTTGGACTCGGGGAACACGCCGTCGGTGATCGGCTTGCCGTCCTTGCCGGCGCGCACGAGCTTGGCCTGGTCCGGGCCCGCGAGCCCTTCGGCCGCGACCAGCTCGCCCGCCTCGCCCAGCTTCTTGGCGAGATTCTTCATGTATGCGAGGTGGGCCTGGATGTCCTTCTTCGGCCACTTGGCGATCTGGTACGGGCCTCCATGCGGCGTGTGCATCATCAGGATGTACTTCATGGTCGTCTGCTCCTTTCGCTCGAGCCGCCCGGGATGGGCGCGCTTTCACGGAGTAGTCGGAGCCGCGAAAGGATTCTCGACATGGTGCGGGAGAAAAGATACATCCCGGGGCGGAATCATCCTACCCCGGGTTCACGCTAGAGCCGCGAGGGACTGTCGAGACCTTCGGAGGGATCGTAGAGGTGTTTGTGATG
>DATFWE010000153.1:0-2654 GCA_035259575.1 Haliangiales bacterium | reverse complement strand
CGATGGCGAGGAAGGCAAACGGCGCCGGGATCCCCTGGCTGGTGAAGAAGCCCATGGTGCCCGTGAAGCCGTTGCCGCCGAACCAGCCCAGCATCTTCTGGGCGCCGTGCGCGAACATGACGACGGCGAGGGCAAGCCGTGCGCCGGTCAGCGCCCATGAGTGATAGGTCGCGAGCAGACGCTTCATCGCTCCACCTCCCGCGGCATCCGCCGCATCCACTCTCGGCAAACCCTAGCGCACGACGAGGACACCTGCAAGAAAGCCTGCACCGCCGCCGCGGCGCGCGGCGCCGACGCGCGCGCCTCCGCGGCGGCGTCGTCCTTGACAAACATTCGTTTGCTGAACTACCCCAGGCGCTCTCATGTCCGAGCCTCATGTCGCCCCCCGGGTCGATCCAATGTTCGCCGACACCACGATGGAGTTCCCGTACAAGCACTCCACCGGGGAGACGATCGGCCGCTTCCTCGCCGGTCTGCGCGACCAGCGGCGCATCTGGGGACAGCGCGTCGCGGGTCAGGGTGTCGTGGTCCCGCCGCTCGGCTACTCGGAGACCACCGGCGCCGAGGGCGACGAGTGGGTCGCGGTCGCGGACCGCGGCGTCGTCACGGCCGTCGCCATCGTGCACGAGGCCGTCGAGGGCCTGCATCCGGCCCCGGCGCCCTTCGCGTTCGTGCTGGTGAAGCTCGACCGCGCGGACACCGCCCTGCCCCACGTCGTCACCGAGGGACTCGAGCGGCTGCGCGTCGGCACGCGCGTCGAGGCGGTGTGGAAGCCGGACGGCGAGCGCATCGGCTCGATCCGCGACATCGCCGGATTCCGGCCGATCGACTGAGGAGCACATGGACGAACCGCCCAAGGAACCCGTGAAGTACATCGACGCCGAGGTCCGGCTGCCGTACCACTACGTCGCCGGCGACTACCGCGCGCGCTACCTGCGCGCGCTGAAGGACAAGAAGATCCTGGGCTCGAAGTGCTCGAAGACGGGCAAGGTCTTCGTGATGCCGGTGGTCGCGTCGCCCGAGAGCTTCGCGCCCTGCGATGAGCTGGTCGAGATCTCCGACCACGGCACCGTCACCACGTTCTGCGTCGTCAACATCCCGGTGATCGGGCGGACGCTCGAGATTCCCTACGTCGCGGCCTCCGTGGCGCTCGACGGCGCGGCCATCTCGATCTTCGCGCTCATCCAGGAGTGCAAGGCCGAGGACGTCCGCATGGGCATGCGCGTCCAGGCGGTGTGGAAGCCCGACGGCGAGCGCCAGGGCGACCATGAGGACATCCAGTACTTCAAGCCGACCGGCGAGCCCGACGCGCCGCTCGACTCGTTCCTCCACCGCCTATGAGCGCGCTCCGCAACGTCGCGATCGTGGGCTTCGCCCAGCTGCCGGTGGTGGCACGCGATGCGCATCGCATGTCCACCGAGATGCTCTACCCCGTGGTGCGCGAGGCCCTGGAGCAGATCGGCGTGGAGCGCGACGCGATCGACTACCAGGTGTCGGCGTCCGCCGATTACATGGACGGGCGTCCCTTCGGCTTCGTCGCCGCGCTCGACGTCATGGGCTCGTGGCCGCCGCGGCAGGACCTGCACCTGGAGATGGACGGATCGTTCGCCACCTACTACGCGTGGCTCAAGATGCAGACCGGCGAGGTGGACACCGCGATCGTCTGTGCACACGGCAAGGTGTCCGAGGGCGAGCCGGAGCGCGTGCTGAACCTCCAGCTCGATCCCTACTACCAGGCCCCGCTCGGCCTGACGCCGACCGCGACCGCCGCGCTCCAGGCGAGCGCCTACCAGGCGCGCACCGGCGCGACCGATGCGGACTTCGCCGCGGTCGCCGCCCGTAACCGCACCGCGGGCGCGCGCAACCCCGACAACCAGGTGCACGAGGCGGCGACGGCGGATGGGCTGCAGCACACGTCGTGGGTCGTCGAGCCGCTCCGGCGCGGATACCTGCCGCCCGTCGGCGAGAGCGCCACCTGTCTCGTCCTCGCCGCCGAGGGAAAGGCGGAGACGCTGTGTGACAAGCCCGTGTGGATTCACGGCGTGGACCACCGGACGGAGATGCAGTCGATCGGCGCGCGCGACCTGTCGCGCAGCCCGGGCGGCGCGCTCGCCGCGCAGAAGGCGTACGGCATGGCCGGCCTCGGGAGCGCGCGCGACGTCGACCTGGTCGAGCTGCTGGCGACCAACCCCGCCCAGGAGCTCATCGTCTGCGAGGCGCTCGGGCTCGACGGGCACGCCTCGAAGCCCGTCATCAATCCGTCGGGCGGCGCGCTGTGCGGCGACCCGGTGATGAGCACCGGCCTCATTCGCCTGGGCGAGGTCTTTCGACAGCTCTCCGGACGCGCCGCCGATCGCGCGGTGCCGGGCGCGCGCCGCGCCATCGCGCACGCCGCGCAGGGCCACTGCCTGCAGCAGAACGTCGTCTGGGTGCTCGGCAGCGAGCGGAGGTGGACGTGAAACGGCCGGTCGCCGTCGTCGGCGTCGGGCAGACGCACCACAAGGCGCGTCGCTCCGACGTCAGCATCCCGGGTCTCGTGCGCGAGGCCGTCGATCGCGCGCTGGCCGACGCCGGGCTGGGGCACGAGGACATCGACGCCGTCGTCGTCGGCAAGGCGCCGGACATGCTCGAGGGCGTCATGCAGCCCGAGCAGT
>DATFWE010000152.1:0-2174 GCA_035259575.1 Haliangiales bacterium | reverse complement strand
CCCCCCCGCGGCCCGGCGCCTGCAGGAGGCCATCCGCCACTTCCCGATTCCCCGTGCCGTGCTCGAGGACATCGTCGCGGGGGTCGAAATGGATCTGGACCACACCCGCTACGAGACGTTCGACGATCTGTACCCGTATTGCTATCGCGTCGCATCCGCCGTCGGCCTCGCGTGCATCGAGATCTTCGGCTATCGCGACGTGCGTGCCCGCCAGTACGCGGTCGACCTCGGCGTCGCCCTGCAGCTCACCAACATCATGCGCGATGTCGAGCCGGATGCCCGCGCCGGCCGCGTCTACCTGCCGCAAGAGGACCTGCGTCGCTTCGGCGTCACCGCCGATGACCTGGCGGCCGGCCGCTATGGCTCTCGCTTCGTCGACCTGATGACCTGGGAGGCCGCGCGCGCGCGGCAGTACTACGAGCGGGCCTGGAGGGCGCTGCCTCCTGTCGACGCGCGGCGCCTGTTCGCGGCCGAGATCATGGGACGAACCTATTTTGATTTGCTCCGGGCGCTAGAGACGCGGCGTTTCAACGTATTCGGCGGCCGCGTGAGCCTGCCCGCCCACCGCAAGCTGACGATCGCGCTCGGCTGCTGGTTGCGCGCGCGGTGGGGAAGCTCGTTCTCCCCTTCGCCGCGCACTCGTTGAGCGCCGCGGTTCGCGCAGCGGTCGCGCTCCTGCTGCTCGCGGGCATCCCGCGCCTCGCGTCTGCGATCGACGCCGGTGAGTCCTTCGCGAAGGGCACGGCGATCGTCTCGATCCAGACGACGGGCGGCGCCCAGGCGAACGTCGAGCACCACTCATCCATCTCCGACATCACATTCGTCGGCTTCGCGCCCCGAGTGTCGTATCTGCCGATCGAGCCGTTCGGATCCGAGTGGTTCAAGGCGACGCTCGAACCCGGTCTCGAGGGCTGGTTCCAGCAGTACCTCAATCCTCAGCACGCGGCGGCCGGCGGCCTCAAGGCGGTGCTGCGCGTCGACGCCCTCGGGTTCGGGCCCTTCGTCCCCTACCTCGAGATCGCCGGAGGCGCGGGGGCGACCGGGCTCGATGTTCCCGAGACCCGCTCGACCTTTACCTTCATCATCGAAGCCGGAGCCGGCATCTCCGTGCTGGTCGCCCGGAACATCGCGCTGACCGCGGGGTACCGCTTCCAGCATCTTTCGAACGGCGGCACGTCGGGCTCCAACCTCGGCTACGAGGCTCACAGCGGAGTCGTGGGCGTGTCGTTCTTCCTCCGCTGATCCCTCAGAGGGCGCCCGGCCGCGTCTGGATGCGTTGAGGGCCCCGGGGGGCCCTGTTATACTCGCCGCATGAGCACGACCGCGTCCTCGGCCCTACGCGTCCAGGAGATCGTTCTGGCCGGCCCGCGCGGCTTCTGCGCGGGCGTCGATCGGGCCATCGACATCGTCGAGCTCGCTTTGGAGGTGTGCCCGCATCCCGTCTACGTCCGCAAGGAGATCGTCCACAACCGGCACGTCGTCGAGGCGCTGCGCGCGAAGGGGGCGCACTTCGTCGACGAACTCGACGAGGTTCCCGACGATGCGACGGTGATCTTCAGCGCGCACGGGATCTCGCCCGCGGTGCGCGGCGAGGCGCAGCGGCGCGGGCTGCGGGTGATCGACGCGACGTGCCCGCTCGTGACCAAGGTCCACCTCGAGGCGATCCGGTATGCGCGCGAGGGGTACTCGATCATTCTGGTCGGCCACGCGGACCACGACGAGGTCGTCGGGACGATGGGGGAGGCCCCCGACCGCATGTTCCTGATCGCCCGGCCCGAGCACGTCGATCGGTTGCAGGTACCCGACCCCAACAAGGTGGCCTACCTGACGCAGACGACCCTGTCGGTCGACGACACCCGGGAGTGCGTCGAGGCGCTGCGCCGCCGCTTCCCCAAGATCGTCGGGCCCGCGAAGGACGACATCTGCTACGCGACCCAGAACCGCCAGGCCGCGGTCAAGACGGTGGCGGGAGAAGTCGACGTGCTGCTGGTCATCGGGGCGGCGAACAGCTCGAACGCCAACCGGCTGGTCGAGGTGTCGCGCGTCATGGGCACGCCGTCCCACCTGATCGCGGACAAGAACGACATCCGCGCCGAGTGGCTGTCGAATGCCGAGCGCGTCGGCGTCACGGCGGGCGCGTCCACGCCGGAATTCCTGGTCTCGGAAGTGGTGGA
>DATFWE010000151.1:0-5169 GCA_035259575.1 Haliangiales bacterium | reverse complement strand
GAGATCGGTCGCGCCGTTCTCGAAATCGGCGTCGATGTTCCACGCGTCCCAGTCCTTCGGGCGGTCCTGGAACGCCTGCAGGAGGTTGCCGCACGAGCGCGGCGCCAGCGTCTCGCGCGCCCGCCGCTTGTCGTAGAGGCTCACGATGCAGCCGGTCGCGGCGTCGACGACGACGCGCAGATGCTCGTTCTCGATGGTCGTCCCCTGCCCCGCGACCCCGGCGGCCGCGCCCGCCCCGCCGCCCCCGCCGGGTACGACGCGGTAGAGCTTGTAGCCGAGCGCCGGCACGCCGTCGGCCCGAACCTGGATGCGGTGGCGGTTGGCCGAACGCCGCTCGACGACCTGCGCGGGGACCCGCCGGCCGGCGGCGTCGCGCACCTCGACGCCCGTCGCCGGGCCGGCGAGCTGCACCTCGGCCTCGACGATGCCGCCGCGCGTCCAGCCGAGCGGGTTCCACACCAGGAGCGGCACGCCGTCGCCGCGGGTGTCGACGTGGCTTGCGAGCTCCGCGAGCGCCGCCGCCGTCGCCTCGGCGCCGATGCGCCTGACCTCGGCGTAGTCGCGGTCGGCATCGCGGTAGATGGCCGCGATCCCCGATCCGGCGGCGATGTCGTGGAACTGGTTGAACAGCACCTTCTTCCAGGCGAAGTCGAGGTCGGCCGCCGGATAGGCGAGCCCGAACAGCGTGGCCAGCGCGGACAGCTTCTCCGCCTCGAGAAGGAGCGCCTCGCTGGCGCGGTTGTTCCGCTTGGTCGCCGCCTGGGTGGTGAACACGCCGCGGTGGTACTCGAGGTAGAGCTCGCTCCGCCACACCGGCAGGTCGAGCCGGGGCGCCGCCTTGACCAGCCGCTCGAAGTACTCCTCTGCGGTGCCGAAGGCGAGCCTGGGGTAGACCACGTCGCCGCCGCCCCACTTCTTGCCGCGGTCGAACATGAAGCGGGTCGGCCCACCGCCGTGATCGCCGATGCCGTACAGATGGAGCATCTCGGGATAGCCGTTCTGCTTCGGGACGTATTCGGCGAGGTCGGTCGCCATGCGGATCGGGTCGAGATGGTTCACGTAATCGTGCGGAAAATAGGTGAGGACGACGCTGCCGTCGGGAGCCTCCCACCAGAAGACCTTGTGGGGGAACTTGTTGGTGTCGTTCCAGTAGAGCTTCTGGGTGACGAAGTAATCGACCCCCGATTTCTTGTAGATCTGCGGCAACTGCCAGTTGTATCCGAACGAATCGGGGTTCCAGCCGACGCGCACGTCCTTGCCGAAGCGCGACCGAAAGTAGCGCTTGCCGACGAGCAGCTGGCGCACGATCGATTCGCCGTCGGGCATGTTGAGATCGGGCTCGACCCACATGCCGCCGACGATCTCCCAGCGGCCCTCCTTCACCCGCCGCTGGATCTCGGCGAACAGCTCCGGGTACTTCTCCTCCATCCATGCGTAGGCCGCGGCGGACGAGTGGCTGTAGGTGTAATCGGGATGCTCGTTCATGAGCTGCAGCGCGGTGGCGAAGGTGCGCCGCACGACGTCGACCGTCTCGCTCCACGGCCACAGCCACGCCATGTCGATGTGCGCGTTGCCGGTGGCGTGGATGCGGAAGCGGTGGAACAGCTCGCCGAGCGGCGCCAGGCGCGCCTGCGCCTCGCGCAGCGAGCGATCGAACGCCGCCTGGTCGCCGCGGCGGAGCGCGTCGAGGCGGATGGCGTCGTAGGCCGCCTGCACCTGCCGCTCGCGCGCGGCGCGGTCGTCGGCGAGGGCCGCGACCAGACGGTCGGCCGACTCGAGCTCCTGCGCCAGCGTCTCCGGGTCCGGCCGCCCTGGCGCCGCCGCGACGCGGAGGACGCCGCGGAAGTTGTGGCGCTCGTCCTGGTCCATCACCTTGACGGCGATGAGGATGCGGTCGCCCGGGCGGGCGCGGTCGGCGACGATCGTCGGCTCGAGGTCCTCGCCCATGGCGACGCGGGCGCCGTTGACGAAGACCGTCGCCTCCCCGTCGGCGTGGAGCTCGAGCCGCAGGCGGGCGCCGGTCAGATCGTAGCCCGCGACGGCCTTGGGGACGACGAGCGCGTGGCGGAACCACGAGGCGCTGCCCTTCCAGACGATGCGGTCGTGCCCCTGCTCCCACGCCGCATCGTCGAGGTCGACGGCCTCGCCGTGCGGCACGTCGGCGGGATGGAGCCGCCAGGTCACCGGGAGCCCGGAGAGCGCGCTCAGGCGATCGAGGATGGGCTTGTGCCCGACCAGCGTCGCCGGCGGCGCGGCGGGCGGCGCCGCGTGCGCCGCGACGCCGACGACCATCGGCAGGAACGGGAGCCAACGACGGTTGCGCATGGCTGTCGAGGCGCATGGTACTACCACGTCCGCCGGAGCGGGTGCGCCTCGGTGGTCAGGACGACATGCTCGAGATCGAGGGCATCGTCGGGGGCGAACAGGAGGTACAGGTACTTCAGCGTCTCGGCGAGGAAGTAGCTGGGCATGAGGTCGCCCTGCTTCCGGGTGACGACGCTCTCCAGCGTCGCGTAGCCGGCGTCGGTGCGGCAGCACGCCTCGAGGTCGCGGAGGAAGGTGCGCCCCATGTCGATGTAGCGCGGGTCCTTCGTGTAATGGCGGAGGTAATAGGCCGATTCGATGATCTCGGGACGCAGCGGATATCCCGGCGCCGTCGGCCGTCGCGTCACGTAATCGAAACCGTCGGGCTCGATGCCGTTCTCGGTCCACATGCGGAACAGCGATTCCTGGAGCCGGCGGGCGCGCGGGACATCGCCGCCCAGCGCCAGGACGGCGGGGAAGAACGCGTGGAGCGCGCCGATCTCGGTCGCGGTGCGGCGCCCGGTCGCCATGTCGACCTCGCCGTACCACAGACCGTCGGGCCGCTCGTCGGCGACGGCGCGGTTCAGCGCGGCGATGCTCGCGAGCCACATGCGGCGGCAGTCCTCGTCCCCGAACAGAATCCAGGCCTTGAGGAGGTACTCGTAGTAGGAGTCGATGCCGCCGCCGATGTGGCTCGCGGTCCCTTTCCAGACGCCGGTCTCGACGTCGATCGACTCGCCGGGGAGGCCGAGCGGAGAGCGCCGGCGGTCGAGCTCGACGAGCGCGCGCTTGGCCTTGGCATAGTAACGGTCGTCGTGCGTGAGCCGGGCGAGGGTGCCGAATTCGAGGAGGAGCGTGCCGATCTCGGCGGGGTTGCTCTCGGCGCCCGAGGTCTTGCCGGTGCGGAGGTTGACGTTCACGTACGGCATCCCCGTCGGCGAATCGAAGGCCGGCAGGAGGCGGCGGCCGAGGTCCTCGGCGAGCGCGAGGAGCCGCGGATCGCCGGAGATCTGGTGCGCCGAGAGGAGCCCGCCGAGGACGCGGATCGTGATCTCGAAGTTCTTGACCGAGATGTCGAGGTCGAAGGTCAGCCGCCGGTCGATGTAGTCGCGCGTGCGGTCCGCCTCGTCGGCGAAGCCGAGGAGGTACAGCGCGTCGAGGGCGTCCACGGGCGTGATGAGCAGGGTGTGGGCGTACCAATCGCGTCCGGCGCGCGTGAGCGGCCGGAGCTCGTCGTGACCCCAGGCGTAGCGGACGTAGCCGTCCCAGGCGTGGCGGAGCTCGGCGCGCACCTCGGCGGCGCGCGCGGCGCGGTCGTCGCGCGGGACGGGCCGCTCCGCGATTCGCTCCGGGCCCCGGCTGCAGCCGAGGGCGAGGGCGCAGCACAGCAGCGACGCTAGGCGCGACATGGTCAGCGCTTGGGCGGCGTGTAATCGGGCAGCGGCACGCCCGCCTTGACGTGGTGGGAGCCGGGGGTCTCGCGGATCAACACATAGATGTATTCGAGCGGCGCGTCGATCGTCTCCTGGACGACCCGCGTGATCTCCGCGGCCAGACGGCGCTTCTGCTCCTCGGTGCGGCCTTCTCGGATGTCGCACTGGATGATGGGCATGGTGTCCTCCTGTTCGTCAGAGAAGCGGCGCAATCTCCGCGGCCTTCGCAAACAGCCCGAACACCCCGCCGGTGTGCAGGAACACCACGCGCTCGCCGAACGCGCCCGGGGACTTGCGGAGCTCGGAGACCAGGCCGAAGAATGCCTTTCCCGTATAGACCGGGTCGAGGACGATGCCCTCGGTCCGCGCGAGCTCGGCGATCAGGGCCAGCTCCTCGGGGCGCGACTCCGCGTAGCCCTTGCCGACGTAGCCGTCGACGATCTCGATGTCGCGGTCGCGCTCGAACGGGATCGCGAGCGCGTGGTTGCGGATCATCTCTTCCACCACGCCGCCGATGACGCGGATGAAATGCGCGCGGTCGTCGCACACGTTGACGCCCACGATGCGCACGTCGGCGTCTAGCAGGCGCGCGCCGACGAGGAGGCCGGCGCCGGTGCCCCCGGAGCCGCACGCGTACACGATGCTCGTGCGCCGCGCCGGGCCGAGCCCGGCCAGGTCGGCGGCCAGCTCCTCGAACGCCCGCACGTAGCCCCACGCGCCGAGCGGGTTCGACCCGCCCTCGGGGATGACGTACGGGCGGCGGCCGGCGCCGGCGAGCTCGGTCGACATGCGCGCGAACAGCTCGTTCCGCTCGGCGTACTCGTCGGGCGTCACCCACACGATCTCGGCGCCGACCAGGCGGTCGAGGAGGATGTTGCCGTCCGTCGCCGGCGGGTGCGCCGGGTCCCTGGTGCGCAGGAGCAGGCGGCAGCGCAGACCGAGCCGGGCGGCGGCGACCGCCGTCGCGCGACAGTGGTTCGATTGCGCGCCGCCGCACGTGAGGATGGTGTCGGCGCCGCGCGCGACGGCCTCGGCGAGCAGGAACTCGAGCTTGCGCACCTTGTTGCCGGTCTCCACGGAGCCGGTGAGGTCATCGCGTTTGACGTAGAGCTCGACGCCGAGGTCCTTGCCGGTCCGGCGCAGCGCTTCGAGCGGCGTGGGCGTGTGCGCCAGCGGCAGCCGCGGCGGATAGGGGAGCCTGCCTACCACAGCGACACCCGATCGCGGGGGGCCCGGTACATGGCGTCGCCCGGGCGGGTGTGGAAGGTCTCGTGGAACGAGGTCACATGGGCGAGAATGCCGTCCACGCCCCATGGCGGGGGCGTGTGCGCGTCGCGCAGGATCCACGAGCGAAGCTCCGCCGGGCGCATGTTGCCGCTCCAGAACAGGCTCCAGGCGACGAAGTAACGCTCCGCCGGGCCGAGCCCGCCCA
>DATFWE010000150.1:0-59143 GCA_035259575.1 Haliangiales bacterium | reverse complement strand
CCTTCGTCGGGGCGGTCGGCGCCGGGACGACGGCGACGGGCGCCGCCAAATGCGGCGGGGGCGGGGGCGGCGCCGGCGGACGGGGCGGCATCGGCGGGAACGGCCGCGTCGCCGACGGCGGGACGGTCGGCGGCCGCGCCTTCGCCACGGGCGGAGCCGCCGGCGGCGGCGTGGTGTGGCGCACGTTCGTCGCCGGCTCGGCGAACGAATCGTCGGCGGTCTCGACGAGCCCGGCGAACACCGCCTCGGTCTCGGCGTCGATCCCCGGGTCCACGTTGACGCTGGTCGACTCGATGGCGAACCCCTCCGCGGCGGATATCTGCCCCGAGTCGATCGGCGACTCCTCGAGAGCGATCGCATCCTCCTCGAACGCGATCTCCTCCGCGTCCACGGGAATGTCCTCGATGGGGAGCTCGTCCATCATCGGACCGAGGCCGACGAGCGCGTCGATCTTGCGGACGAGGTCGTCCACGGTGAGCGTGCGCTTGTCGATGTACTCGTCGGCGTGCACCTTCAGCTTGCGGTGCTGCTCGAGATCGACCGGCGGCACCGTCGACGTGACGAGCACGACGGGGATGGTCTTGGCGACGCCCTTCTTGGCCTTGTTGCAGATCGCGTAGCCGACCTTGTCGGGAAGATCGACGGCGATGAAGATGAGCTCCGGCGCGAGCTCCGCGGCGCGACCCAGCCCGTCCGATCCGTCGTTCACCACGAAGACCTCCACCGCGTAGGGGTGGAGGGCCTGCTTCAGTGTCTCGAGGAAATGGGGGTCTGCGTCGATGAGGAGAACACGGCGCGCAGCGGCCATGTTCCCACAATATCATCTCCCGAGAGACACTACGAGATGTAGGAGCTCGTCCCTGGGGAGATCGGCGGCGAGCGCGTAGCCCACGGCGCCCCGGCGCGTCACGACCACGTTCGTCCCGCCCACCTCGCCGGTGCGGACGGCGCCGTCGTCGATGTCCCAGCCCTGGGGGTCGAACAAGATCATCGTCAGCGTCGTCGTGCTGGTCGCCGTGAGGGACGACGCGCGGCGGGACACCACGCGGTACGTGAGCTGCGCGGCGTCGCGGCTCTGCACGTGCCACAGGCGCCCGCCGACGAGCGCGACGTCTTGGAACCGCGGCGGCAGCACCGGCACCGACAGCTTGCCCTCCATCCAGTCGCGGATGTTCTCTTCGTTGCCGCCGACCTCGACGGGCAGATTCCTCTGGTGGGCGCGCGCGCACTCCTCGAGGAGCGGCACCGCCTTGCCCGGCGTCGCGATGCCGATGACCACGATCGCCGCGGCGGCGGCCATCGTCGCGCCGGGGACCAGGCGGCGCCACAGCTTGCCGCGCGGCCCTTCGCCGGCGGCGTCGGCGCGGTCGAGCGACGCCAGCACGCCGGCGCGCAGCGTGGCCGGGGCCTCCGGCCGGCGCAGGCGCGCCCTGAGGTGCGTCTTGAACAGCCGCTGGAACGACACCACCTCGCGGCAGCGCGGGCACCCGGCGATGTGCCGCTCCAGGTGGACGCGCTCCTCGGCCTCGAATTCCCCGTCGACGTAGGCGGGCACGAAGCGGTCGATGTCTTCGCAGCGCATGGCTAGGTGTCCTCGGTCTTGGGGCGCTTGGCGCGCTCCGCGGCGAGGTCGATCACGTCGACCGGTTTGATGATCCCCTGCTCGACCGCGTAGTCGTGCAGGCACCGCTGCAGGAGGCGCCGCCCGCGGAACAGGCGCGACATCACCGTCCCGACGGGGCACTCCATGATCTCGGCGATCTCCTTGTAGGAGAACTCCTCGACGTCGCACAGGAGCACGGCGAGGCGGAACTCGGCGGGGAGGGTCTCGAGGGCGCGCACCACGTCGTCGCTCAGGAGGCGCGACGCCAGCGCCCCCTCCGGGTCGCGCGACGCCTCGGCGACCTCGTGCGACAGGATGTCCTGCGTCGCGGCCTCGTCGTCCTCGACGCGCGCCGCGACCGACGCGAGGTGCTCGCGGTCGCGCCGGGCGCGGTGGTAGCGGTTGATGAACGTGTTGGTCAAGATCTTGAACAGCCAGGCCTTGCAGTTGGTCCCGCGCTCGAACCGGTGCCAGTAGCGATAGGCGCGCAGCACCGTGTCCTGCACCAGATCCTCCGCGTCGCGCGGATTGCGCGTGAGGCGCAGCGCGACTCCGTAGAGCGCGTCGAGGTGAGGCAGTGCCTCGTCCTCGAACTCCCGCCGGAGCTTCCGCGCCTGACCCAGCATCTGTCCTTGCCTCGCGTAACCTTGGCCGAGGGGGGCTTATTCCCGCAAGGTCACAGCAGTTTTTCGAGCGGCACGTGCTCCACGCCCAGCGCTTCCGCCACGGCCGGGTGGGGGACCGCACCGCGGAACGTGTTGATTCCCAAGGACAAAGCGCGATCCTGGGTGGCGGCCTTGATCACCCCGAGGTCCGCCAGCCGCTTGCAGTAGCCGATGGTGGCGTTGCACAGGGCGAAGGTGGAAGTCCGCGCCACCGCGCCCGGCATGTTGGCCACCGCGTAGTGGATGACGCCGTGGACGACGTAGGTGGGGTTGTCGTGCGTGGTCGGCTTGCACGTCTCCACGCACCCGCCCTGATCGACGGCGACGTCGACGATGACCGACCCCGGCTCCATGAGCTTGACCATGTCTTCGGTGACGAGGCGCGGGGCGCGCGCGCCGGGGATGAGCACCGCGCCGACGAGCAGGTCGGCGGTGCGGACCGCCTCCTCGATCGTGTGCGGGTCGCTGTACAGCGTGTTGACGCGCCCCTCGTAGATGTCCTCGAGGTAGGCCAGCGTGTCGGGGTTGATGTCGAGGATGGTGACGTTGGCGCCCAGGCCGATGGCCATGCGCGCGGCGTTGGAGCCGACGACGCCGCCGCCGATGATGGCGACGCGCCCGCGGCGCACGCCCGGGACGCCGCCGAGGAGGATGCCCTTGCCGCCACGTTCCTTCTCGAGGCAGGTGGCGCCGACCTGGACGGACATGCGGCCGGCGACGGCGCTCATCGGCTGGAGCAACGGCAGCCGGCCGTCGGGGAGCTCGATGGTCTCGTACGCGACGCCGGTGACCTTGCGCTTGAGCATCTCGTGGCCGAGCTCCTGCGCGGCGGCGAGATGGAGATAGGTGTAGATGGTCTGCCCCTCGCGCATGAGCGGGAACTCGTCGGCGAGCGGCTCCTTCACCTTGACGATCATCTCGGCGCGCTTCCACACGTCCTCCTTGGTGGCGACGATGTGCGCGCCGGCGCGCCGGTACTCGTCGTCGGAGAGGCCGGAGCCGAGCCCGGCGCCCTGCTGGACGAGCACGGTGTGACCGCGGGAGGTGAGGATGCGGACGCCGGCCGGGATCATGCCGATCCGGTGCTCGCGTGCCTTGATTTCCGTCGGAACGCCGATGATCATGGCGGCGAGTTTTTCAGCGCGGATGGCGCCTGTCAACTGGAGCCAGACGCTGCGGCGCGTCATTCGCACCGAGGGGCGTAGAATGCGTCCATGCGCGGGTGGCTCGCGGCGGCGGTCATCTCGGTGGTCTCGATCGCCGGGTCGGGCGCCTGGTCGGGCGGGGCGCGCGCGGCCACCATCGAGGGCACGATCGTCGCCGCGGGGACGGGGCAGCCCGTCGCGGGGGCGAAGGTCGAGACCGCGGGCGCGAGCGCGACCAGCGACGCGGCGGGGAGGTTCCGCCTCGAGCTTCCGGCCGGGACGTACGTCGTGATGTTCCGCCATCCCAGCGGCGGCACGGTGACCCAGACGGTGAAGCTCGAAGAGGACGTGGTGAAGCTGTCGGTCACGCTCGATCTGGCCACCGAGGTGATCACGATCCGCCAGAAGGCGCCGGTGTCGCAGCGGCGCGCCCCCGAGCCGGTGGAGAACTACGGGCGCCTCCGGCCGCCTTACACGGGCGAGCTCATCGACGCCAACGACTGGGCGGTGGTGTGGCTGCGCCTCACCGTCGACGAGCGCGGCGAAATCGCGCGCGTCGAGGTGCTGAAGAGCCCGAAGGACTACAAGCTCGACGAGCCGACGGTGAAGTTCGTCAAGCGGTTCCGGTTCCGCCCCGGGCTCGACGACGACGGCCGTGCAGCGCCGTACCAGATCATCTACAAGCTCGAGTGGGTGCCCTACTGGGACGCGATGCTCGTGGCCAAGAGCTGGAATCCGCCTTGCCGGGGGCAGGCGCCGCTGAACCTCGGGTCGTTCGCGCCGGCGTACCGCGACTGCGAGCCCCCGCCGGGGCTGGGCATCCCCCCGCTCGAGCAATGCCGCCGCCCGTACCTGCGCTGCCACGACGGGGCGATCCAGGCGGCGTGGCCGGAGGTCAAGCCATGACGCGGAGCCTCTGGGTCGTGATCCTGTTCGCCGCGTCGGTGGCGTCGGCCGAGGAGATCGAGGGCACGGTGACGAGCGCGGCGGACAAGCGGCCCATGGCGGGCGTGCGCGCGACCATCGTGGGCGGCCTGTCGGCGACCACGGGGGCCGACGGCCGGTTCCACCTGGCCGGCCTGCGGCCCGGCACGTACACGATCGTCCTGCGCGGGCCGGGGGGCGGCAGCGTCGAGCAGAAGGTCGAGGTCGTGTCCGAGTCGACGCTGCGCCTGACGGTCAGCTTCGACGACACGACCGAGGTGATCCGCATCAAGGAACGCGTGGCCCCGTCCAAGCGGCGCGCGCCCGAGCCGGTGGAGCGCTACACGCGTCTGACCCCGCCGTACAGCGACGAGCTCATCGACGCCAACGACTGGGCGGTGGTGTGGCTGCTGCTGCACATCGACGCGCGCGGAACCGTCCAGCGGGTCGACGTCCTGAAGAGCCCGCGCCACTACAAGCTCGACGACCTCGTCACGAAGCACGTCATGAAGTTCAAGTTCAAGCCCGGGCTCGACGACGAGGGCCGGCCCGCGCCCTACGAGCTCGCGTACAAGCTCGAGTACGTGCCGTTCTGGTCGACGCTGTTCGGCGGCCCCGAGAATCCTCCCTGCGCCGGGACGGGCCCCCTGAACCTCGATTCCATCATGCCGGTCTACCGCGACTGCGAGCCCCCGCCCGGGTACGACCTGCCGAAGCTGGAGCAGCGGCGATGGTCTCGGTTCCCGGGCCTGGACGACACCGCCCCGGGGGTCCGCCAGGCGAAGAAGTAAATCTGGCGCTCCCCACGAGCGCGAGATGGAACGGACTCTCACCGAGGAAGGTCTGGCGAGCTGGGGCCAAGAGGAATAACCTGTAGGCCCGCAGTGGCCCGCAGATACCCTGCGGCGGCCACGCCGCCACAGAAACGGAGGTCCCACCATGAGGCATCTTCGAGTTGCGTCCCTCTTCGCGTGGGCGGTGCTCTTCGCCGCCTGCGCCGACAACGACGCCGCCAGCCCGGCGAATACCAGCGCAGATCTCGTCGCGGCCGATCCGGGCGCGACGAGCGAGCGCGCCGAGCCGGTCGACGTCGTGCCAGAGGAGACTGCGGCAGTCGATCGCGCGAGCGGCACCCCCTGCGGCCCGAGCGGCCTCGTCTGCTCGCCCAAGCAGCAGTGCTGCTCGTCCGACCCGCTGCCGCCGGCACCGCCGCGCTTCTTCTGCGCAAGGAAGGGAACGCCCTGCTCGCCGTGACCGGCTTCTCGAGTCCAGTGTCGCCTTCGCCGCGGTCCTCGAGAATAGCGTAGCCGGGGGTTCTCGATTGAACTACGATCCCACGGGACGTGTAGTGAGGTAGGGCATGCGCAATCCCGCGATCGTGGCGCTCCTGGTCGCTCCCGTGGCTCTCCTCGTGTGGTCGTGGACCGTCTTCGGCGCGGTCGCCTTCCTCGCGCGCCTCGCGGGGGGCGTCCGCCGGATCGGGCATGAGCTCCTGTCGCCGCGGGGGCGGACCCTGCGAGCCGCGCGGAGAGCCTCGAGAACGCCCATCCGCGACGCCGGCGAAGGCAGCCCGATCCTGATCGTCGGGACGATCCGGTTCTACCGCGGTGCCCTGGAGGCGCGGCTCACGGGACGACGGTGCTGCTTCTACCAGGCGCGGTTCGACGAACCGATCCCGAAGCTCGGGTTCGGCGTCCGCAACTCCTGGTCGATGTCCACGGAGGAAAAGGGGTGCGACTTCATCCTCGAGGACGGGACCGGAAAGGCGCTCGTTCGCATCGACTCCGCCGTCTCGTTCGACTATCGGGGAAGCGCGCTCAAGTCGGGGACGTCGGAAGCCCACGAGTGGGCGCTCGAGGAGGGCACGCGCGTGGCCGTGTATGGGGTCGGGGAGTGGGAGGCAGATCCGGCGCCCGACTGGAAGCAGCCCGTCGGCTACCGGGACGCGCCGCGCCGTCTCGTCGTGCGCGCTCCCCGCGGTCTTCATCTCTTGCTGAGCGACCACCTGGTCGCGAGAGATCCGTCCGCGCTGGGCCCGACGCAATGCCCGGCGGTCAGCTCCGGTAGCTCGCGTTGATGTCGATGTACTCGTGCGTCAGGTCGCAGGTCACGACGCGCGCGGTGCCGTCGCCGGCGCCGATCGAGACGCGGATCTCGTAGGTCCCGCGCAACATCACCTGGCGCGCCGAGGGCTCGAACCCGGGCACCTCGATGCCGCGACGGACGACGGGCGCCTCGTCGAAGTCGACGCTGACCGCGTCGGGCTCCACGGCCACGCCGGCGTTGCCGACCGCCGCGAGGATCCGCCCCCAGTTCGGGTCCGCGCCGGCGATCGCGGTCTTCACCAGGGGCGAGGTCGCGATCCGCCGCGCCACCCGCTCCGCCGACCGCCCCGACGACGCTCCGGTCACCCAGATCGTCACCACCCGTTTGGCCCCCTCGCCCTCGCGCACCAGCATCAGCGCCAGCGCCTCCATCACCTCGTGCAGCGCGCCGTGCAGCGCGCGCAGATCGCAGGCCCCGGCCGCGCCGCTCGCCAGCACGAACAGCGAATCGTTCGTCGACGTATCGCCGTCGACGCTCACGCGGTTGAACGTCGCCTCGGCCTCGAGCTTGGTGACCGCGCGCAGCCACGCCGGCTTCACCAGCGCGTCGGTCATCACGAACGCCAGCGCCGTCGCCATGTTCGGGGCGATCATGCCCGCCCCCTTGGCGCACCCGGCGACGACGCAGCCGTCGGCGGCCGTGACGTGCACCTTCGGCGCCTTGTCGGTCGTCAGGATCGCCTCGGAGAACGCGCCGAACCCATCCTCCGACAGCGTCGCGGCCGCCGCCTCCACGCCGGCGAGGACCACCGGCATGGGCAGCGGCACGCCGATGACGCCGGTCGACGCGACCAGCATCTCCGTTTCCGCGGCGCCGACCGCCTCGGCCGCGGCCCGCGCCATCGCCGCCGCGTCGCGCGCGCCCGCCGGTCCGGTGCACGCGTTCGCGTTCCCCGACACGACCACCACGCCGCGCGCGCGCCCCTTCTTCAGGCGGGCCGCCGAGAGGTCGACCGGCGCCGCGCGCAGGCGGTTCTGCGTGAACGCGCCCGCGGCCGCCGCCGGGCCCTGGGCGACGACCAGCCCGATGTCCTTCTTTCCGCTCGGCTTGATCCCGGCGGCCACGCCGGCGAACCGAAACCCCCGTACCCGCGTCATCGCATCAGGCTTCGGGCGACGCGGCTGCGGCCCCGTGGCACTTCTTGTACTTCTTGCCGCTACCGCACGGGCAGGGGTCGTTGCGCCCGACCTTGGGCTCGGCGCGCCGCACGGTCGCCACCTTCTGCGGCTGGGCGGGCTCCGCCGCTGCCTGCTGCTCGCCGCCCTGCTGCCCCTCGGCCGGGTGGACCGCCACCATCTTCCGCTGCTTCAGCTCGGGCAGCTCCTCTTCCTCCTGCCGCTCGATGCGCACGCGGAACAGCTTCTGCCCCACGTTGCGGGTGACGTTCGTGGTCATCTCCTGGAACAGGTTGAACCCCTCCTTCTTGTACTCCTGCTTGGGGTCCTTCTGTCCGTAGCCGCGCAGGCCGATGCCCTCGCGCAGGTGCTCCATCGCCTTGAGGTGCTCGATCCACGACGAATCGATCTCCTCCAGGTGGAAGTGGCGCGAGAAGTAGAGGAAGAACGGCGTGGTCAGGTCGTCCTCGCGCCGCTTGAGCAGGTTCTCCACCTGCGGCCACAGCCCGGCGGCGAGCTCCTCCACGTCCTGGACGTTCCGCGGGACGTCGAGCTTGACGTTGAACGTCTCCTGCAGGAGCGCGCCGAGCCGCGTCATGTCCCAGTCGTCGGAGTGGGTGTTCAGCGGGCACGCCTCGTCGATCGCCATGCCGAGCAGCCCGTCGGCGAGATCGTAGATCCGTTCGCGCTGCTGGATCATCGACGCCGCGACCGTGCGCACCACCTCGTCGACGAGCTCCTTGCGCTCGCCGTCGAAGCGCTTCTCCACGTCGCACATCGCGCCGTACTGCCGCCAGATCCCGTGGCGCAGGACGCGCCAGCTCCGGTCGGGCGGCTCCACGCCCTCCGGCACGTCGATCGGCTTGAAGAAGTCCTCGATCATCCGCTCGATGCCGGGGCGCACCTTCTCCGAAACGGTCTCCACCGTCCAGTCGCCCGACTTCTCGGGCACCTCGGGGAGCATGCCCTTCTTCCGCTCGTCCTCCGTCGGCTCCTTGGCATAGCGCCCCTCGAGGATCTGGCGCCGGAGTGCGTAGATCGTCTTCCGCTGCTGGTTCATCACGTCGTCGTACTCGAGGAGGTGCTTTCTGATGTCGAAGTTCTGCCCCTCGACGCGACGCTGCGCGTTCTCGATCGCCTTGTTCACCCACGGGTGCTCGATGGGGACGTCCTCCTCCATGCCGAGGCGCTCCATCCACAAGGTCAGCTTGTCGCCGCCGAAGATGCGAAGGAGATCGTCCTGCAGCGACATGTAGAAGTGCGACGACCCCGGGTCGCCCTGGCGCGCGGCGCGGCCGCGCAGCTGGTTGTCGATGCGGCGCGACTCGTGCCGCTCGGTGCCGAGGATGTGCAGGCCCCCCGCCGCGATCACCTCGTCGTGCTCCTTGCCGCACTCGTCGCGGTGGCGGGCGAGCGCCTCGTCGAACTCGGGCGAGCCCTCGGCTGCCTCCTGCTTGGCCATGAACTCGGGGTTTCCGCCGAGGAGGATGTCGGTGCCGCGGCCGGCCATGTTGGTCGAGATGGTGACCGCGCCCTTGCGCCCCGCCTGGGCGACGATCTGCGCCTCCATCTCGTGGAACTTGGCGTTGAGGACGTTGTGGGGGATCCCCTTCTTCTTGAGCAGCTCGGACAGCACCGTCGATTTCTCGACGGAGATCGTGCCCACCAGCACCGGCTGACCGCGCGCGTTGCAGTCCTCGATCTCGGCCATGACCGCGCGGAACTTCCCCTTCTCGTTCTTGTACACGAGGTCGGACGAGTCCTTGCGGATCATCGGCTTATTGGTGGGGATCACCACCACCTCGAGCTTGTAGATCTTGAAGAACTCCTCCGACTCGGTCTCCGCGGTGCCGGTCATCCCGGACAGCTTCTTGTACATGCGGAAGTAGTTCTGGAACGTGATGGTCGCGGCGGTCTGGTTCTCCTCCTCGATCGTCACGTTCTCCTTGGCCTCGATCGCCTGGTGCAGGCCGTCGGACCAGCGGCGTCCCGGCATCTTGCGGCCGGTGTGCTCGTCGATGATGATGACCTTGCCGTCCTCGACGACGTACTCGACGTCGCGCTTGTACAGCGTGTGGGAGCGCAGCGCCTGCGCGACGTGGTGGTTGAAGTCGATGTGCTTGGGATCGTACAGGTTGTGGATCCCCAGCAGCCTTTCGACCTTGTCCACGCCGGCGTCGGTGAGCATCGCCGAGTGCGCCTTCTCGTCGACGTTGTAGTCGACGTCCTTCTTCAGGCGCGGGATGAGCTGGTTGACGCGATAGTAGAGGTCCGCCGACTCCTCGGTCGGGCTGGAGATGATGAGCGGGGTCCGCGCCACGTCGATGAGGATGGAGTCCACCTCGTCGACGACGGCGTAGTTGAGCTCGCGCTGGACCATGCGGTCGGGCGACAGCTTCATGTTGTCGCGCAGGTAGTCGAAGCCGAACTCGTTGTTCTGCCCGTAGGTGATGTCCGAGCGGTAGGCCCGCTGCTTCTCGTAGTCGTCGCGGTCGTTCGACAGGATCACGCCGACGCTCAAGCCGAGGTGCTTGTAGATGCGGCCCATCCACTCGGCGTCGCGCTTCGCCAGGTAGTCGTTCACGGTGACGACGTGCACGCCCTTGCCGGGAAGCGCGTTGAGGTAGCAGGGAAGGGTGGCGGTGAGCGTCTTGCCCTCGCCGGTGCGCATCTCCGCGATCCGGCCGGTGTGGAGGACCATGCCGCCGATGAGCTGCACGTCGAAGTGGCGCATCCCCAGGACCCGCCGGCTGGACTCGCGCACGGTGGCGAACGCCTCGTGAAGGAGGTCGTCCACGCTCGCGCCCTGATCCAGGCGCCGCCGGAGCTCGGCGGTCATCCCCTGAAGCTCCGCGTCCGACTTCTTGCGGAAGGCGGCTTCCAGCCCGTTGATCTGGGCGACGCGGGGCTGGAGCTTCTTCAGCTCGCGGGCATTCTTGGTCCCGAAGACCTTCTTGAATAGAGCTAACACGGCGTACCTTCTAGCACGAGCCTAGACCATTGCAGGCTTCCAACTGACGAGGAAGGGTAGGAAGTCGGCCTTGACGTCGAAGCGGAGGGTGACGCGGGCCACCTCCTCGCCGCCGGCGGTCGCGATCGCGCCGTGGCACGTCGTCATCGTGCGCACGAGATCGCTGTAGCGGATGTCCTTCTGCCCCACGAAACGGTAGGGATTGCCGTCGTTTCCCAGGAAACTGAAGTCGTAGCGGATGATCTTCTTGCCCACGGGGCGAATCTCGATCGTCCCGGCGACCGGGACGTCGTCGGCGAATCCTTCCATGTCGAGCGTTCCCTCCAACGTAACCATCCCGTCGCGCACGTGCTTGAGAACGCTGCCGGCGCGGGCGCGCGCGCGCAGGCGGATCTCGCCCTGCTGATCCGGGTGCCCGGCGCGCGTGTAGGTGCCTGTCATGGTCTCTTCGAACTCGAATCCAAGGGAGCGCATCAACCGACGATGATACACTCCAACCCGTGCTGAGGGTGGGAGAGCGTGCGCCCGAGTTCACCGCCAGGACCACACAGGGGCGCACCCTCTCGCTGGCCGAGCTCTTGGGCCGCTACGTCGTCATCTACTTCTTTCCCAAGGCGTTCACTCCCGGCTGCATCAAGGAGACGACGCGGTTCCGCGACGCCTACCCGGACCTCAAGCGGCTCGGCGCCGAGGTGGTGGGCGTGTCGGTCGACGACCACGAGACCCAGTGCGAGTTCGCCACCGCCCAGAACGTCGGCTTCCCGATGATCGGGGACGGCGAGCGCGAGGTGTCCCGCCTGTACGGCGTGGCGCGGCCGTTCCTGCGCCTCGACAAGCGCGTCACCTACGTCATCGATCGCGAGGGGATCATCCGCGGCGTGTTCCAGCACGAGTTCCAGGTGTCGCGTCACCTGGACGACGTGCTGCACTTGCTGGAGAAGCTCGTCAAGGAGGAGGGGAAGCCGGGCCCGGGCTACTTGACCGGAGCCGCGCAGTAGCCGTTCACGCAGGTCGGGCCGTCGACGCAGTTCACGCACTGCGCGTCGGTCATGCAGCGGGTGCGGCACTGGCCGTTCACGCACTGCTCGCCGGGGTGCGTGCAGTCATGGTCGACCGCGCACTCGGTCACGACGCGCCAGTCGGGCTGGCAGATCCCCTGGTCGCAGAAGTCCGCCGGGTTGGTGCAGTTCGCGTCGGTCGTACAGTTCGCGTGGCAGACGCCGTTGATGCAGGTGTGGTTCGCCGGGCACGACGTGTTGAACACGCAGGTCCGCGGCGAATTCGGGTTCGTGTCGCAGAAGCCGTTCTGGCAACTGTCGCCGGTGCCGCAGTTCGCGTCGGTGGTGCACGGCGCGTGACACAGGCCGACGCCGCGGAAGTCGAGCCGGCACACGCCGCCGCCGCATTCGCCGCTGTAGGTGCAGGTGCCGGCCGGCGGGGGCGGCGGGGTCTTGCACACGCCGTTGCAGCAGGTCTGGCCCGTCGGGCAGTTGGCGTTCGTGGTGCAGGCGGGCGGCGGCAGCGACGGCACGCACACGTGCCGCGTCGGGTCGCAGGTGAGGTTGCCGGGCAGGACCTGGCAGTCCTGATTGGTCTGGCACGTCATCGTCGGGACGCACAGGCCCGTCTGCAGGTTGCAGTAGGTCGGTCGGGGGCAGTCGGTCGGGGCGCGGCAAGACACCGGGACGCAGGTGCCGCGCGCCGGATCGCACGTCATGCCCGTCGGACAGGGGTACGACGGCGAGCACGTCTGCGACGGGACGCACATGTTGGTCGTCTTGTCGCAGAACTGACCCGTGGGGCAGTTCGCGTCCGCCGTGCACTGGTTGCCCGGTCCCCCCGGAATGCAGGTGGAGCGCGAGTCGCAGATGTGGCCGCTCGGGCAGTCCGAGTTCTTGGAGCACATGCCGGTCTCGACGCATGTGTTCCCCGGGCCGCAATAGCAGCCGGCCGAGCAGCTCCAGTTGCCGGTGCACGACTGGCCGGGCGGGCGCGCCCCCGTCGACCAGCAGCCCCACGAGTCGCACTCGTAGCAACCGGTGCTGTCGCAATATGTGTAAGTATCTTTTCTGAGCCGCAGCTCGCAGGCGCCAAGAAGGATCGTGAAAGCGATGAGGATTCGCTTCATGGATGACCCCATAGTGCTCACCCTATGCATGAACGACGCCACGCGATAGGGCAAGGATCACGCTTCCCTACGTCCAGGACCGTGAACCAGGATTCACACGATTCTGTGGTCCTGGGTTCACACCCGGTTCACGGCCTGGATCGTCTCCTTGAGGGTGAAGCGCGGCCGGAAGCCGAGCTCGGCGCGGGCGCGTTCCCCGTCGACCATGCACACGAAGCGGATGAAGTCGAGCTCCGGGACGGGGAATGACGTCGCGCCGAAGCGCCACAGCGTCCCGAGGAGGGGCTTGGCGACGGGGTGGGGGAAGCGGAGCACCCGCCGGCCCAGCTCGTCGAGGATGGCAGAAAGCGGCAGCTCGCCCGGGCCGGTCACGTTGAAGATGCCGCGCGCGCCGGGCTTGAGCCCGCAGGCGATCGCCTCGACCACGTCGAGCTCGTGGATGATCTGCACCATCGGGTCGAAGCCGAGGAGCGTGGGCACGACAGGCAGGCGGAGGTAGTTCGACGGCGCGTTGGCGACGCCGCCGAGGATGTGCACCGGGCGCAGGATGACGGTCTCCGCCTCGCGCGCCTTCCACAGGAAGTTCGACGCCAGGTGATCGACCTCGATGAGGTCGCGGATCTCGGGGAAGTCCTGCGAGCCGAGGAGCGGCGCGTCCTCGGTGAGAAACTGCGGGTTGTCGGGCCGGGGGCCGTAGACGTTCGCCGACGACAGGACGATCACCTTGGGCACGGCGTAGCGCTGGCAGTACTCGAGCATCCGCGTGGTGCCGCCGATGTTCCAGGCATGGTGCTCGACCTCGGACTGGCGGGGGTTGTGCATCACGCCCATGTGCACGAGCGCCGACACGTCGCCGGCGCGGAACACGTCGCGCGCCTTCTTGTTGCGCAGGTCGACCTGGACGTGCTCGATGTCCTTGGGGCGGCCGTGGAACGGCCGGCGGTCGATGCCGATGACCTCGAAGCGGCCGTCGCGATGGAGCCGCCGCGCGAGCAGGCGGCCGAGGCGCCCGGCGATGCCCGTGATCACGACCTTCATGGTACCGCTCGCTGGGCTCACCAGAACACGTGCTTCCGTTCCTTGAGCCCCACGTGGATCATCGACTGGATCGAGTTCTTGACGACGCGGACCTTGTCGACGATGACGTCGTCGTCGTCGTCGGGGTCGCCGTCGAACGACAGCGGCTCGCCGAAGTACAGGCGATACTTGACCGGCAGCGGCAGGATCGGCAGGAACGGAGGGATGGGCGAGATGGGCAGGGCGGGCGCGCCGATGAGCCGCGCCAGAGGCTTGACGTTCACCGCGGGCGCCTGCTCCTCGGCGCCGATGACCGCGATGGGGACGATCGGCGTCCTGTTCTCGAGGGCCAGCCGCATGAAGCCGAGACCGAAATCCTGGAGCTGGTAGCGCTGGGTGAACGGCTTGGAGATGCCGCGCACCCCCTCGGGAAAGACGAGGATCGCCTCGCCGTCCTCGAGGAGCCGGCGGCAGTTCTCCGGCGTGCCGGTGATCTGCCCCGTCCGGGTGAGCAGGTAGCTCACGAACGGGAGGGTGGGGATGAACTTCTCGACCATGCTCCTCACGACGCGCGGCGGCTCCCCCTCGAGGAACATCGCCGCCCCGATGACCATCGCGTCGAAGGGGAGCTGCCCCGAATGGTTGGCGACGAGGAGGACGCGCCCGGCCGGGACGTTGGCCAGGCCGTGGGTCTCGCAGCGGAAGTAATTGCGGTAGAGGAAGCTCCCCAGGACGGCGGCGTATTTCAGGCTGGCCTTGGTGAACCCGAATGGGTCGTATCCGTACTCGTTCTGCCGGATCGCCAGGGCCTGGGTGCGCTTGTGGAAATCGGGGCCGAGCTGCGACTCGACGAGCGCCCCCACGCGATCCTTGAGCCAGACGCCGAGACCCATGGTCCGGGGATACCTACCCGGCCCGAGGGCGACTGTCAACCTGTGCTATGGTGGCCACATGTTTGTGGAAGTTCGGTACCGCGGCATGCGCTACGCCGAGAAGGCGCGCTTCCACGAGGCGCCGGGCGGCGGGTTTGTGGAGCTCGAGGCGCCGCTGCCGGTCGGGACCCCGATCGCGCTGGGGTTCGGGGGCGGGCCCGAGGGGGACAAGCCGGCGCGCGTGACCGGGGTCGTCGAGCAGGAGGCCGGCGCCAAGTCGCCCCCGGGCATGAGGGTCGCCTGGGACGCGGTGCCGGCCCCGATCGACGCGGTCGATAGCGGGGCGATGGAGGCCGCAGGCCCAGGCGATGAGCCGTCCGACGGCGAAGCCCCCGACGGCCCCGATGCCACGCAGGATGCCACCCCGGGCGCCCGCAAGCGCCGCGGGAAGAAGAAGAACCCCCCCGGACGTCCCTGATGGGCCTGATGGGCAAGAAGACCTCCTGGTCCGCGACGATCAAGCCGCCCCGCCTCCGGCCCGGGGACACGGTGGCAGTGCCGGCGCCCGCCGGCCCCGTCCTCCCCGAGGCGGCGCGGCGCGGGCTCGAGATCCTCGGCACGCGCTACAACGTCGTCCTCGACGAGGCGATCTACGAGCGCACCGGGTTCCTCGCCGGTTCGGACGAGCGGCGCGCCGAGGAGCTGAACCGCTACCTCCGCGACTCCGACGTGCGGGCGATCATCCCCGCGCGCGGCGGCTACGGGGTCCTGCGCATCCTCGAGCTCCTCGACGCCGATGCGCTCAAGCGCGACCCCAAGCCGATCGTGGGCTTTTCCGATCTGACCGCGTTCCAGGCCTGGTGCGCCAAGGCCGCGGGGGTGCGGACGATCCATGGTCCGATGGTCAACCAGATCGGCCGCGTGCCGGAGATCGACGTGGAGTGGCTGTTCGGCGTCCTCGAGGATCCCGGGCCGCCGGGCGTCTATGCCGACCAGCTCCCCCGGGTGGGCGGGCGCGGCGGCGGGACGGTCGAGGGGCGGATGGTCGGCGGCAACCTCGAGATGGTGACGCGGCTCCTCGGGACGCCGTGGGCGTTCGACCTGGGCGCGTCGGCGCTGGTCCTGGAGGACGTCGGCGAGCGCCCCTACCGGATCGATCGGGCGCTCACGCAGCTCAAGCTGGCGGGCGCGCTCGACGGGGTGCGCGCGGTGGCGCTGGGGGATTTCCTCCGCAGCGACGAGGAGGACGGGACGCCGCCGACCGCCGCCGAGGTCCTGGCGGAGCGGCTGACGGCGTTCGACATCCCGGCCGTCGCCGGCCTGCCGCTCGGCCACGGCGACCGCAACCGGGCGTTCCCGCTGGGGGGGCGGTGCGCGGTCGATCTCGCGGTGGGGCGGCTCGTCCTCGAGGAGGGCGCCGTCGAATGACGTGCGCGTAGTCGGGCTCGACGTCGGCACCAAGACGATCGGCGTGGCGGTGTCCGACGAGCTCGGCCTGGCGGCGCACCCGCGCGAGACGCTCCCCCGGCGCGGCGACGCGAAGGACGTCGAGGCGATCGCGGCGCTCGTCGCCGCGGAAGGTGCGGCGCGCGTCGTGGTGGGGCTCCCGCTCACGCTTGCGGGGGAGGTCGGCCCGATGGCGCGGCGCGTGCTCGCGCTCGCGGCCGCGCTCGAGAAACGGCTGCCGGTGCCGGTCGAGACGTGGGACGAGCGGTTCTCCACCGCGGGCGCGACGCGCGCGCTCCTCGAGGGCGACGTGTCGCGCGGCCGGCGCAAAAAGGTCATCGACAAGCAGGCCGCCGCGTTCCTGCTGCAGGGGTGGCTCGACGCGCGGAGGTCAGGCTAAGCTTCTTTTCCGTGAGTAAGCGGAGCTTCCGCTGGGCGCTGGGGGTTGTCGTCGCGACCTTCGCCGTGCTGTCCCTGGTCGCCTATTTCGGCGTGCGGGAGGTCCTGCGCTACCCGGACCGCCCGCACGAGGGCGCGGGCGCCGACGTGACCGTCAAGATCTCGAAAGGCATGCGGTTTCCCGAGGTGGCCGAGGCCCTGGCCCAGAAGGGCGTCGTCGACCGGCCGACGTGGTTCCGCCTGTACGCCATGCACCGCGGCCTCGCGAACCGCGTGCGCGCGGGCACGTACACGTTCAAGGACAATGCGACGCCGCGCGACGTCCTCGACCTGCTCGTCAAGGGGGTGGAGGAGATCGACGTCACGGTCACCGTGCCGGAGGGAAAGAACCTCCTCGAGGTGCTGGCGCTCATCGGCCAGGCGGGCGTCGCCGAGGCGACGGAGCTCGAGGCGCTGGCGCGCGACCCCGAGTGGCTGAAGCAGGCCGGGATCGAGGGCGAGACCGTCGAGGGCTACCTCTATCCCGACACGTATCGGTTCAAGAAGCCGTCGCCGCCGAAGGTCGTCCTGGAGACGGTGCTGAAGCAGCACCGCATCGTCTACGACGAGCTGGCGAAGAAGCACGCCCGCTCGCTCGACAGGCTGAAGAAGCAGCTCGGCTGGGGCGATCGCGAGGTGGTGACGCTCGCGTCGATCGTCGAGAAGGAGACGGGCGACCCGGCCGAGCGCGCCCGCGTGGCGTCGGTGTTCGTGAACCGGTTGACCCTGGCGAGCTTCCCGTCGCGGCGCCTGGAGACCGATCCCACGATCCGCTACGGCTGCACCGTCCCGCGCGACCGGAGCAAGGCGTGCCGCGACTGGGATCCGTCCGGGCGGCTCCACCGCGCGCAGCTCGACGACGGGGACAACGCCTATAACACCTACCAGCACGCCGGGCTCCCGCCGGGGCCGATCTCCAACCCGGGACGGGCGTCGCTCGAGGCGGCGATGGCGCCGGAGCCGAGCGGCTATCTGTATTTCGTGGCCAAGGACGAGCGCACGCACGTCTTCTCCAAGACCTACGAGGAGCACGCGCGTTGGGTGCAGAAGTACCAGAAGTGATCGTCGCCGACGGGCTGCGAAAGACGTTCGTGCCGCGCCTGTTCGCCCGGCCGGTCGTGGCGCTCGCCGGGGTCAGCGTGGGGGTGCTCGCCGGCGAGGTGGTGATGCTGCTCGGCGCGAACGGCTCGGGGAAGACGACGCTGCTCAAGTGCCTCGCCGGGCTCGTCGTGCCGTCGGGCGGGCGGGCGACGGTGGCCGGGCACGACTGCGCGGCCGGCGGCGCGCCGCTGCGGCGCGACGCGGCCTACGTGCCGGCGGATCCGCGATCGTTCGCGTGGCGGCTGTCGGGGCGGGAGAACCTGCTGTTCTTCGGCCGGCTGCACGGATGGGGCGGGCGCGCGCTGCGGGACCGCGTGGACGCGGCGCTGGCCGCGGTGGCGCTCGACGGGACCCGGCGTGTGGCCGAGTACTCGAGCGGGATGCGGCAGCGGCTGTCGCTGGCGCGGGCGCTCCTCGGGCGGCCGCGGGTGCTGCTCCTGGACGAGCCGACGACCGGCGTCGATCCGCGGGGGGCCGACGAGATCCGCGCGCTCCTGCGCGCCCGCCGCGACGAGGGCGTGACGCTCATGTGGGCCACGCACAGCTTCGAGGACGTGGCCGCCGGCGGGGATCGCGCGGTGGTGCTGCGCGAGGGGCGCGTCGCCTACGACGGGGCCGCGGCGGGGGCGAGGGGGGCCTTGTGAGAGGTGTCAGCCCGTGGCAGGTGGCCTGGGCGTTCCTCCGCCGCGACGCGGCCGAGGCGGCGTCGAGCCGGCTGCGGTTCTTGGTGTACGCGCTCGGGCTCGGCTCGCTGCTGTTGACGTTCGCGTCGCTGGCGCGCTTCGTCGGCAACCCGGTAGGGCAGGGGGGCGCGGCCGAGGCGCTGGCGCCCACCGGCGCGGCCGGGATCCTCGGCTTCTGGCTCGTCGGGCTCGCGGTCGGCGAGCTGTTCCGCCGCACGGCGACGGGCCTCGCGCGCAAGGTGCGCGAGGCGCAGCTCGAGGGGACGCTCGAGGCGATCCTCGGCACGCCCGCGCCCGCGGCATGGATCGTCCTGTCGACGCCGCTCTACGAGATCCTCGCCGGCGCGGTGGAAGCGATCCTGCTCGTCGGCGCCGGGGCGGCGTTTTTCGCGGTGCCGCTCCGCCCCGACGCCGGCGGGCTCGCGGCGGCGACGGTGCTGTCGCTCCTGGCGTTCGGCTCGCTCGGCCTTCTCGGCGGGGCGCTGACCATGAGCCTCAGGCGCACCGACCCGGTGACCGCGCTCCTCGGCGTCGCCGGCGTGCTCGTCGGCGGCGTGCTCTTTCCGGTCACCGAGCTTCCGGGCGTCCTGCGCGTCGCCGCGTCGGCGTTCCCGCTGGCGCCGTCGCTCGACGCCTTTCGCCTGTCCCTGTTCGCGGGCGCGGGCGCGGGCGCGCTGACCGCGCCGCTCGTCGCGCTCGCGGCGTTCACGGCGGTGTGCGGCCCCGCGGCGGCGCTGTTGTTCGCCTGGGCCCTGCGCCGGGCGAGGGTGCAGGGGAGCCTGGGGCAGTACTAGACCACCTTCTCCACCAACCTCCGAGGGGCGGAGGGCACGTGATCGAGCTCACGGGCCCCCAGAACCCGACGTCCGCCGACGTGGCGGCGGCGTTCTCGCGCCGCCTGGGCCGTCCCGTGGCCGTCCACGAAGCGCAGCTCGCGGACGTCGTCCCCACGTTCACGAGCTTCGGCGTCTCCGAGGCTGTGGCGCGCCTGTACGCGGAGATCTACGCCGGGTTCCGCGAGGGCATCGTCGCCGTCGAGAATCGCGCCGACATCGTCCGCGGCCGCATCGATCTCGACGAGGGCTTCGCCGCATCGGGGTGTACGTCGATGTAGTCGCGAAGTGGGGGCCCACTTTTATCGGAATGCTCGTAAGATCCGTGACGATGGGCGAAGCGCGCGCCGTCACGGTGGAGGAGCTTTTGGCGGAGGGCGCGAAGCTTCTCCAGGCGGGGCACGCCGACCAGGCGATCGCCGTATGGACGGAGGTCCTCCATCTCGCACCGGGCGAGCCGCGCGCGCTGGGATATCTCAAGTCGGTCGGCGTCGCGAACGACGCCGAGGAGGAGGTCCTCGGTCCGGGGAAGGCACCGCTCGCCGACATCGAGGGCCTGCTCGCGAACAAGCAATACGAGGAAGCCCTCGAGCGCCTCTACGCCGCGCGGCGCGACCACCCGCACGCGACGGAGCTCGCGCGCGGCATCCAGCTCCTCAAGCAGCGCCTCGTGCGTCGCTACCTGCGTCGCCTGGGCAATCTCGACCACGTACCGTATGTGCTCCGTCTCGACGAGGAGACCATGCCGGTGAGCGAGGAGACGCGCGGGATCCTGCATCTCGTGGACGGAATCTCCTCGTTCGGCGACATCGCGCGCGAGTCGCGGCTCGGACGGTTCGAGACCTACCGCATCCTCGCTCGCATGGTGGAGGAGGGCGTGGTCACGGCAGCGCCCGCGCAACAGGCGGCGATGGCGCATTACCCCGAGCCGATCCGTCCGCCCGAGCCGATCCCTCCGCCCGTGCTGGCTCGCCGGCGCGGCCGCGGCCTCTACTACCTGGCCGCCGCCCTGGGGGTGGCCGTGCTCGCCGGCGGAGGGCTGCTCGCGTGGCGCGAGCTCGGCGGCCCGGCGGGCGCCCCGCAACCGGTCGCCAAATCCGCGCCCGCGTCCGCGCCCGCGCCCGTGCCAGCGCCCTTGCCCGCGCCCGCGCCCGAATCCGCGCCCGCGCCCGAATCCGCGCCCGCGCCCGCGCCCGCGCCGGTGCCCGTCGCCGTCGCGCCGGAGCCGCAGGCGCAACCGGAGCCGCAGGCGCAACCGGAGCCGGAGCCGCAGCGGCAGCCGCCCCTGCGCGGCAAGCGCCGCGAGCTTCGCCCCGCCAAGATCAAGACTCCCGCGCTGGCGCCGCCGAAGGCGCCGCCCGTGCCGCTCGCGCCCCAGCCCCAGCATGAGCCCGCGCCCGTGCCCGTCTCCGCGCCCGTCACCGTCGCATCCGTCGGCGAATCGACGCCCGCGCCCGCGCCCACGCCCGCGGCGCCCACGCCCGCGCCGCCGCCCAAGCCGAGCGGCCCCCTCGACGCGCTGGTGACGCTGTCCGTCACCGACGTGGAGGGCGCGCTGCCCCGCGCCGACGTCGAGCGCGCCGTGGAGCGCGTCCTCCCCGCCTTCCGCGCTTGCTACGTTCAGGCCGCCGCGCGCGCCCAGAAAAACGCCGGCGGCACGCTCGCCGTGAAGTTCGCCGTGGACGAGACCGGCGCGGCACGCGACGCCGAGGTGGGCTCGGGGCCGCTCCCCGAGCTCGCCGCCTGCGTCCGCACGGCGGCGCGGAGGATCCGCACCCAGGCGCCCGACGTGGGCGGCGTGCGGGTGTGGGTCACGCTGACGTTTTCGTCGCTCGGCCCTTAGAGGAGACTGACATATGACCATGCGGCTTCTGGCAGGGGTGGTGGTGGTCGCTGCGTGCTTGGGCCCCCAGGTATCGGACGAGGTCGTGATCCCGGGGCTCATCCTCCCGGCCGGGAGCACCGTCCCGTCGATCTACGACGATCCCGAAGAGGGGCCGCAGATCGCCGCGAACGACGGCGTCGACGGGGTCGTCCCGCTCCTCTCGGGATTCGCCGGCGGCGCGCCGGTGGCGTTCTGGGACTTCGGCCGCGCGCCCAACTTCGCGCAGCCGCTCTACGTCTTCTTCCGGCGCAACGCCCAGAACCAGCTCGAGCCCATCTCGCACATTCCCGTCGTCACCGCGGTGCCCGGCGACAGCGGCTACTCGCCCTACTGGCGCAAGACCGTCGTCGAGGTGACCGGCGCCTACGGCGGGCAGCTGTTCACGTCGGTGGCCGCGATCCAGGCCGGCGTCACCGCCGGGCTGCTCAAGAGCCCGCAGGACACCCAGACGTTCATCAACTGCCCCGTGGTGGGCAAGGGCGTCATGCTCGACGTGGGCGGCGGCGCGCCGGCCGTGGCGCCGGGCGGACGCTTCTACTACGACGGCCTCGTCGGCGCGTATTTCGATCTCGGGGCGGGCACGCTGCTCGCCGACGGCCTGCACGTCGCGGAGCAGAACGTGTATATCCTCCGCCGCGAGGGCGGGGAGCCCCTGTCCGAGCCGCTGCGCGGGGTGGACATGGACGGCGACGGCGACACCCACGACACGAACGACGTGCTCGCGTTCGCGCCCGGCGCGGCCGGCGCCTCGCCGCTGTGCCGCGACGTGATGGTCACGGTTCCCGTCGGCACCGAGTCGATCGACACGACGCGGGACCAGACGAGGTCAGGGGTCATGGGCGAGGCGGACCTGTTCGCCCGCGGCGCGGCCACGATCGTCCCGATCCCCGGCAAGGTCGTCGCCTGGCAGGTGACCGAGCGTCTGTGGAACTGCCCCGTCACGGTGGCGAAGTGAGGGCCCACGCCCCGGCGGCCTGCGCGCTCCTCCTCGCCGGCTGTCTCGACGCGATCGGCCCCGACGTGGGCGCCCCGACGGCGGCCCGCTGCCTCGACGAGGACTCCGACCTCGGGACCGACGTCAGCTTCGCGCGCGACGTCCAGCCGTTGCTCATGCAACGCTGCACGTTGTGCCACGCGCCGGGCCGGCTCGGCTTCGAGATCATCGGGCTCGACCTCACGTCGTACGCCGCGCTGCGCGCCGGCGGGCGCGTGGGCGGCTCCGCCATCGTCCTTCCCGGCGAGCCGTGCGAGAGCATCATCGTGCAGAAGATCGGCGAGGGCCCGCCGTTCGGCGCGCGCATGCCGCTCAACGGACCGCCGTTCCTGACCGACGCCCAGCGGGCGTTGATCCACGACTGGATCGCCGAGGGTGCCCGTGAGAATTAGCGCCTGGCTGCTCGTGCTCGCGGCGTGCAGCGGGGCCCCCGTGCGGACCGGCCCCGAGCTCCTGACCGAGGGGCTGTCCCAGCTTCCGACGGAGGTGCGCGCCTCGTGCAACCTCGCGGCGCACAAATGCTCGCGCTGCCACCCGCTCGAGCGCCTGGCGCTGGCGCGCGTGTCGAGCCCGTCCCACTGGCAGATGTACGTCGAGCGCATGCGCGTCCAGCCGGGGAGCGGGATCAGCCCCGACGAGGCGCAGACGATCGTGCGGTGTCTGGTGTACCGGTCCTTCGGCGAGCCGGGCCTCAAGGAGGTGTCGCAATGACTGCGTTCGCGCGGACGGTGTGGGTGACGGCGCTCTCCGCGGTCGCCGCGACGACGGTGCGGGGGGACGAGCAGGTGCAGCGGAACTTCGCCGGCTCGATCCAGCTCGACTACCTAGCCGTCCCCACCGAGGACGTCGCCCGGCGCACGGCGTACGACGGGGCGACCGTCGAGATGTCGCTCAAGCTCGCCTACGACTTCACCAAGAACGTCTCCGCGCAGATCAAGCTGTGCTACGGCTGCCACGGCTTCGAGCTGGGGATGGCGTTCTTCGACCTGCGCGTCGCCGACGAGCTGAACTTCCGCATGGGGCGGTTCATCCCGTCGTTCGGCGAGTTCCCGCTGCGCCACGACCCGGCCAACCACCGCACGAGCGACAAGCCGCTGCCCTACGACATGGGCCGCATGCTGCGCCTGCGCGAGTGGAACATGGGCATCCTGCCGGCCCCGTGGGTCGACAACGGCGTCGAGATCTCGGGGACGCACTTCTTCGGCGGCCTGTCGCAGGTGTTCTACGCGATCTACGCCATCATGGGCCCGAAGGGGAGCGCCGACGCGCAGGACTTCGACTTCATCCAGTCGCGCACCACGTACTACCTCGACAACAACTCGCGGCCCACGCTGGGCGCGCGCCTGGGCACGACGATCGAGCTGGGCGAGACCAGCACCGTGTCCCTCGGCGTGTCGGGGATGGGCGGCACCTACGATCCGTCGAACGACCTGTGGTTCTTCATGGCCGGCGCCGACGCGGTCCTGCGCCTCGACCAGGTGTTCATCCGCGCCGAGTACCTCATCCGGCGCACGCGGTTCGCGCTCGGCGACGACCCGGCGCAGCGCTTCCGCTACGGGCCGGGCGCCGACGGCAGGTACGACGACTTCTTCCTCAAGGACGGCTTCTACGCCGAGGCGGAGGCGCCGCTCGACCGGTTCGACTTCGTGCTCCGCTGGGACGGGCTGCGGCGCAAGGGGAACGTCCCCGTGTCGAGCCCGCTGCGCTCGGACAGCATCGTCCTCCGCTACACCGTCGCCGCGACGTACCGCGTGTTCGGCGCGCTCCGCATCAAGGTGAGCGGCGAGGTGTACGACTTCAGCGACTTCAGCGACGAGCTCGCCGTGCACGTGGGGATCGCCGGGCCGTTCTGACATCCGCGGTTTGAGCTAAAGTCGGCGGCGGCCCATGCTGCGCGCCCTGGCATCGCTGTTCGTGCGGCTCGACCGCGGCTCGCCCACCCACCTGCAGCAGCAGATCTGCGCCGGGCTGCGCGCGGCGGTCGCGACGGGCGTGCTCGCGCCCGGCACCCGGCTGCCGTCGACGCGCTCGCTCGCCGCCGAGCTGGACGTGTCGCGGACCACGATCGTCGCGGCGCTCCTGCAGCTCGTCGCCGAGGGCTACCTCGTCACGCGCGTCCGCTCGGGGACGTTCGTCGCCGACGAGCCGCCCGACGCGGCCCCGCCGGCGGCCGCGCCGCGCCCGGCGCCGCCGGCCGCGCTCCGCCTGTCGCGTCGCGGCGAGGAGCTGGCGCGCACCGCCGGCGCGCTGGACAGCCTGCGGCCGCGGGCGCGGGCGTTCGCGCTGTCGCGGCCGGCGCTCGACGCCTTCCCCGTGCGCGAGTGGAGCCGGCTCGTCGCCCGGCGGGCGGCGCGCATTACCGCCGGCCAGCTCGACTACGGGCACGAATCGCCCGAGCTGCGGGCGGCGATCGCCGAGCTCGTCTCGTCGTCGCGCGGGATGCGCGTCGGCGCCGACCAGGTGATGCTGTTCCCGGGCACCCAGCCGGCGCTCGAGTTCGCGTTCGCGGCGCTCCTCGACCCGCGCGATCGCGCGCTCATGGAGGACCCCGGCTACGGCGGCGCGCGGACCGCGCTCGCGTCCGCGGGCGCCGCCCTGCGCTTCGCCCCCGTCGACGCGGAGGGGATCGTGGTCGCCGGCGCGGGCCGGGCGCGGCTGGCCTACGTCACGCCGTCGTGCCAGTTCCCGCTGGGCGTCACGATGAGCCTCGCCCGGCGGCACGCCCTGCTCGCCTGGGCCGACGGCGCCGACGCATGCATCGTCGAGGACGACTACGACTGCGAGTTCCGCCATGCCGGCGCGCCGCTCCCCGCGCTGGCCGGCCTCGACGCGTCGGGCCGGACCGTCTACGTGAACTCGTTCAGCCGCACCCTGTTCCCCGCGCTCCGGCTCGGCTACCTCGTCGCCCCGGGCGGGGTGGTCGATCGCCTGCGCGCCGCCCGCGCGACGCGCGAGGAGCACCTGCCGTCGCTGACCCAGCTCGCGCTGGCCGACTTCATCGCCGACGGCCATTTCGCCCGCCACGTGCGGCGGATGAAGGTCCTCTACCGGGCGCGCCACCAGGCGCTCGTCGAGGCGGCGCGCGCGACCGGGCGGCTGCGCCCGCGGCCGGTCGACGCCGGCATGGCCGCGGTCGTGGACATCGACGTCGCCGCCGTCGCCGCCGCCGCCGCCGCCGCCCGGCGCGGGGTCGAGGCGGCGCCGCTCCATCACTGCTACGCCGGCGGGCGCGCGCCGGCCGAGGCGCTGGTGCTAGGCTTCGGCGCCGTCCCGCCCGAGCGCATCCGCGCGGCGGTGGACAAGCTCGCCGCGGCGATCGAGGAGGTCAGCGCGCGGCCTTGATCAGCGGCAGGACGTCGAAGAACGCGTCCACGACGTTGGGGTCGAACTGGGTGCCGGCGCCGGCGCGGATCTCGTCGAGCGCCTGCTCCTCCGTGACCGCGCGGCGGTACGGGCGGTCGGTGGTGAGCGCGTCCCAGGCGTCGGCCACCGCCACCACGCGACCGGACAGGGGGATCGCCGGGCCGGCCAGGCCGCGCGGATAGCCCTCGCCGTCCCACCGCTCGTGGTGGGTGAGCACGACCTCGCGCGCCAGGACGAGCACGCTCGCCGTCGCCCCCTGGAGGATCTTCGCGCCGATGTCGACGTGGCTCTCCAGCCGGCGCCGCTCGGCCTCGGTCAGCGGGCCGTGCGTCTTCACCGGCCCGTCCGGGATGCCGATCATGCCGATGTCGTGGAGCGGCGCCGCCTGGACGATCATCTCCACCCACGGCTCCGTCGCCGACAGCGCGCGCGCCAGGAGCCCGGCGTAGCGCGACACGCGCGCGCCGTGGTCGCCGCTGGCGGCGGCCGCGTCGTGCGTCTCGGCGGCCTTGGCCAGGAGCAGCACCGTCTCGAGGTAGGCGCGCTTGACCTCCTCGCGCGACTCGCCCAGCTGGGCGTTGGCGCGGCGCAGATCCTCCTGCGCCGCCTCGAGGTCGCGCTCCATCTGGCGCCGGTCGAGCGCCTGGCGGATGCGATACGAGATGGTGGCCACGTCGAACGGCTTGACGATGTAGTCGAACGCGCCCAGGCGCACCGCCTGGATCGCCGACTCCATGTTCGCGTAGCCGGTGATCATCAGGACCGCGGTCTTGGGGTGCTCCTCGCGCACGCTGGCTAGGAGCTTCATCCCGCTGCCGTCGGGGAGGTTCTTGTCCAGGATGACGCAGTCCCACTCGTGCTCGGGGAGGAGCGCCCGGGCGCGCGCGGAGGTGTCCGCCACGACGGGCGCGCCCCCGATGCGGAGCACGATCGTGGACAGTAAATTCCTGACTGTCTCCTCATCATCGACGATGAGGACGGCACGTCGGACGCCGGCGACCGCTACCACCCCTCCGAGTTTACCATCAGGAAGGGCCATGTTACGCTGAAAGACGCCATGAGGCTCGTCGAGAAGATCGCAGGGTTCCAGGATTACAAGGAATACATGGACCTCAACTGGGCGGGGTCCTTCGAGGATTACCTGGGGATTGTGCGGGAGAACCCCAAGGTGACCCGCACCGCGTTCCAGCGGTGCTACGACATGATCTTGTCGTACGGTCAGGAAGAGTACATCGATAACAAGAAGAAGATCATCCGCTTCAACTTCTTCAAGGATCCGAATCACGACGGGAAAGACGCCGTGTTCGGGCTCGACATCCCCCTCATGCGCCTGGTGAACGTGCTGAAGAGCGCCGCCCAGCGCTACGGCACCGAGAAGCGCGTCATCCTGCTCCACGGGCCGGTCGGCTCATCCAAATCGACGATCGTCCGCCTGCTCAAGAGGGGCATCGAGGAGTACTCGCGCACGGCCGAAGGTGCGCTCTATACCTACGACTGGCATCTCCCGGGCGAGCTCGCCCGTCTGGCCGGCGGTCACGAGGTGTTCTCCTGCCCGATGCACGAGGATCCGCTGCGCCTCATCCCCGCCGAGTGGCGCCCGCGCGCGTTCCGCGACCTGGCCCTCGGCACCGCGGACAACCCGCTGTTCCTCGAGGGCGACTCCAACCCCGCGTGCCGCCAGATCTTCCGCGAGCTCATGGCCCACTACAAGGGCAACTGGGCCAAGGTGATGGATCACGTGCACGTCAAGCGCATGATCATGTCGGAGAAGGATCGAATCGGCGTGGGCACGTTCCAGCCCAAGGACGAAAAGAACCAGGACTCGACCGAGCTGACGGGCGACATCAATTACCGCAAGATCGCCGAGTACGGCTCGGACTCCGATCCGCGCGCGTTCAACTTCGACGGCGAGTTCAACATCGCCAACCGCGGCATCATCGAGTTCGTCGAGATCTTGAAGCTCGACGTGGCGTTCCTCTACGACCTCCTCGGCGCGACGCAGGAGCACAAGATCAAGCCGAAGAAGTTCGCCCAGACCGACATCGACGAGGTGATCATCGGCCACACCAACGAGGCCGAGTACAAGAAGCTCCTCAACAACGAGTTCATGGAGGCGCTGCGCGACCGCACCGTCAAGATCGACGTGCCCTACATCTCCCGCGTGTCCGAGGAGGTGAAGATCTACAAGAAGGACTACAGCCAGGGAAAGATCCGCGGCAAGCACATCGCCCCCCACTCGCTGGAGATGTCGGCGCTGTGGGCGGTGCTTACGCGCCTCGAGGACCCGAAGAAGCACAACCTGACGCTCCTGCAGAAGGCCAAGCTTTACGACGGCAAGACGCTGCCCGGCTTCACCCAGGACAACATCAAGGAGCTGCGCAAGGAGACGGTGCGCGAGGGCCTCGACGGGATCTCGCCCCGCTACATCCAGGACAAGATCTCCAACGCGCTCGTCAGCGACCGCGGCGAAGGCTGCGTCAACCCGTTCATGGTGCTGAACGAGCTCGAGGGCGGCCTGCGCCACCACAGCCTCATCACCAACGACGAGCAGCGGCGGCGCTTCCAGGAGCTGCTGACGGTGGTGAAGCAGGAGTACGAGGACCTGGTCAAGAACGAGGTCCAGCGCGCGATCTCCGCCGACGAGGACGCGATCGCGCGCCTGTGCTCCAACTACATCGACAACATCAAGGCGTTCACCCAGAAGGAGCGGGTCAAGAACAAGTACACCGGCCTCGACGAGGAGCCCGACGAGCGGCTGATGCGCTCGATCGAGGAGAAGATCGACATCCCCGAGTCGCGCAAGGAGGACTTCCGGCGCGAGATCATGAACTACATCGGCGCGCTGGCGGTCGAGGGCCGCACGTTCGACTACCGCACCAACGAGCGGCTGCACAAGGCGCTCGAGCTCAAGCTGTTCGAGGACCAGAAGGACTCGATCAAGCTCACGTCGCTGGTGTCGGCGGTGGTCGACCGCGAGACGCAGGAGAAGATCGACGTCGTCAAGAACCGCATGATCCGCAACTACGGGTACTGCGAGGTGTGCTCGACGGACGTGCTCAACTTCGTGGCGTCGATCTTCGCGCGCGGAGACGTGAAAGAGTAACCATGGGCCCGACCGAGCCGGTCGATGTGCGGCTGAACGGCACGGCGGCGCGCCTGCTCGCGCACCTGTGCGTCGAGACGGGCACCGACGATCCGTCGGGGCTGGTGGTGCGCGCGCTCGGCCTCCTCGAGGTGGCGATGCGGACGCGCCGGCACGGCGGGCGGCTCGTGTTCGTGAACGAGCGCGGCGAGGAGTCGGAGGTGGCCTTCTAGGACGCCATGTCGCAGAAGATCGAGCAGGACCACCGCCGCTTCCGCGAGATCGTGCGCGGCAAGATCAAGCAGAACCTGCGCAAGTACATCACCCAGGGGGAGATGCTGGGCAAGCGCGGCAAGGACCTCATCTCCATCCCGCTGCCCCAGATCGACATCCCGCACTTCCGCTACGGCCAGAAGCAGCAGGGAGGCGTGGGGCAGGGCGACGGGAACCCGGGCGATTCGCTCGGCCAGGGGGAGCCCAAGCCGGGCCCGGGCCAGGCCGGCGATCGGCCGGGCGATCACCTCGTCGAGGTCGAGGTCACCATGGAGGAGCTCGCCCAGATCATGGGCGAGGAGCTGAAGCTCCCCCGCATCGAGCCGCGCGGCAAGCAGCGCATCATCGCCAAGAAGGACCGCTACACCGGCGTGCGCCGCACGGGCCCGGAGTCGCTGCGCCACTTCCGCCGCACGTTCAAGCAGGCGCTGCGCCGCCAGATCGCGGTCGGCTCGTACGACCCCAAAAACCCGATCATCGTGCCCATCCGCGACGACAAGCGCTACCGCAGCTGGCGCACCGAGCCGCTGCCCCAGTCGAGCGCGGTCATCATCTACATGATGGACGTGTCCGGATCGATGGGCGACGAGCAGAAGGAGATCGTGCGCATCGAGTCGTTCTGGCTCGATACCTGGCTCCGCTCGCAGTACGAGGGGATCGAGAGCCGCTACATCATCCACGACGCGATGGCCAAGGAGGTCGACCGCGAGACGTTCTTCCGCACGCGCGAGTCGGGCGGGACGATGATCTCGTCCGCCTACAAGCTGTGCGCCAAGCTGATCGAGACGTCGTACCCGCCCAGCGAGTGGAACATCTATCCGTTCCATTTCTCCGACGGAGACAACTGGTCGGTCGACGACACCGTCACGTGCATCGATCTGCTCAAGAACCACATCCTTCCCCAGGTGAACCTGTTCTGCTACGGGCAGGTGGAGTCCCCCTACGGGTCGGGGCAGTTCATCAAGGACCTCGACGAGCACTTCGACGCCGACGACAACCTGGTCACCTCCGAGATCAAGGGGAAGGAGGCGATCATGGACTCGATCCGGGACTTCCTGGGAAAGGGCAAGTAGTCCGCGTGTCCCTCCCCGCGTACCTGCGCGACATGCAGACCGAGATCGAGGGGTACGCCCGCGAGTTCGGGCTCGACTTCTTCCCCACGGTGTTCGAGGTCCTGTCGTACAAGCAGATGAACGAGGTCGCCGCGTTCGGCGGCTTTCCCACCCGCTACCCCCACTGGCGGTTCGGGATGGACTACGAGGGGCTGTCCAAGGGGTACGAGTACGGCCTGCAGAAGATCTACGAGATGGTCATCAACAACAACCCGGCCTACGCGTACCTCCTCGAGGGGAACTCGCTCGTCGACCAGAAGACGGTGATGGCGCACGTCTACGCCCACGTCGACTTCTTCAAGAACAACTATTTCTTCTCCAAGACCAACCGCAAGATGATCGACGGGATGGCGAACCACGCCACCCGCGTGCGCAAGCACATCGAGCGCTTCGGCATCGAGAAGGTGGAGACGTTCATCGACACCTGCCTGTCGCTGGAAAACCTCATCGATCCGATGTCGCCGTACATCGTCCGGCGCGCCCAGCCGCGCGACAAGGACGACGTCGCCGGCGAGGAGGAGGTGCCGCGCCTCCGCGCCAAGAACTACATGGACAAGTTCATCAATCCGCCCGACTTCCTCGAGAAGCAGCGCAAGCGGCGGGACGCGGACAAGGAGAAGGTGCGCAAGTTCCCCGAGGAGCGGCAGCGCGACGTGCTCCTGTTCCTCATCGAACACGCGCCGCTCGACAAGTGGGAGCGCGACGCCCTCGAGATCGTGCGCGCCGAGGCGTACTACTTCGCCCCCCAGGCGATGACGAAGATCATGAACGAGGGGTGGGCCAGCTTCTGGCACTCCAAGATCATGACGGAGAAGGCGCTGCGCTCGTCGGAGATCATCGACTACGCCGAGGCGAACTCGGGGGTGCTGGCGACGTCGCCGGGGCAGCTCAACCCCTACAAGCTGGGGGTGGAGCTGTTCCGCCACGTCGAGGACCGCTGGAACAAGGGGCGGTTCGGCAAGGAGTGGAACGACTGCGAGGACATGGTCCAGAAGAAGAGCTGGGACATGCGCCTCGGCCAGGGGCGCAAGAAGATCTTCGAGGTGCGCGCGCTGTACAACGACGTCACGTTCATCGACGAGTTCTTCACCCCCGATTTCTGCGTCGACCAGAAGTTCTACGGTTTCGGGTTCAACGAGCGGTCGGGCAACTGGGAGATCGAGACGCGCGAGTTCAAGAAGGTGAAGGACCGCCTGCTGTTCAAGCTGACCAACTTCGGCCAGCCGTTCATCTACGTCGTCGACGGCAACTTCGACAACCGCGGCGAGCTGCTGCTCCGGCACCAGCACGAGGGCGTCGACCTCAAGCTCGACCACGCGCGCGACACGCTGGCGAACGTCGCGCGGGTGTGGAAGCGGCCGGTGAATCTTCTGTCGAAGCTCGACGGCAAGGGAAAGATCCTGCGCTTCGACGGGCGCGACCACAGCGAAAAGACCGCAGAATACGCATGAAATTCTCGTCGTGGTCGCTCACCGACGTGGGGCGGAAGCGGGACCACAACGAGGACAGCTTCCTGTGCGACGACGCGCTGCGCCTCTATGCCGTCGCCGACGGCATGGGCGGCCACCAGGGCGGCGGGCACGCCTCGCGCATGGCGGTCGACATCCTGCGGCGGGAGATCACCGGCGCCGGCGACCTCGATGAGGCGGCGCGCGCCATCCTCGACGCCGACCCGATGTCGGCAGTCCTCCCCCAGGAGCTGGGGGCGCTGTTCGCCAAGGGGTCGCGCGCGCCGGCGGCGCCGTCGCTGGTGCGGTGGGGCGAAACCGCCGCCGAGGACAGCTACGAGGACATCAGCGACATGCCGACCGACCCGAACCTGACGGTGATCCCGCCGGCGGCCGCCACCGTGCTGCGGGCGGCGGCGCGCATCGCCGGGCGGGCCATCTACGACGCCGCCCAGGCGGAGGCCGAGCTCGCCGGCATGGGGACGACGCTGACGGCGCTCCTGTTCCACGGCGGCAGGGCGCACTTCGTTCACGTGGGGGACAGCCGGGCGTTCCTGTTCCGCGACGGCAAGGCGTACCAGGTGACGGAGGACCACTCGTGGATCGCCGAGCAGGTGCGCGCCGGCGTGCTCACCGACGCCGAGGCGCGCGAGTCCAAGTTCCGCCACATCATCACCCGCTCGGTGGGGTTCGAGCGCGAGGTGGACGTGGACCTCCTCGGCGTGCCGGTGATGCCGGGGGACGCGTTCGTGCTGTGCTCCGACGGCCTGTCGAACTACGTCGACGCGGCGGAGCTGGGCCTGATCCTCGCGTCGACGTTCGCGTGCAAGGTTCCGCGCCTGCTGGTCGACCTCGCGAACGACCGCGGCGGCGACGACAACGTCACCGTCGTGGTGGTGAACGCGGCAAACGACGCGGCGTGACCGTTCCGTGACATCCTACGCGGATGGTTTCCGGGCCGGTCGACCTGTTCCTGGCGCTCCTGTTCGTGGCGCTGAACGCGTTCTTCGTCGCGTCGGAGTTCGCCATCGTCAAGGTCCGCGCGACGCGCCTCGCCGAGCTGGCGGGCCGGGGCAACCGCCGCGCCCGCGTCGCCCTCGCGATCACCCACAAGCTCGACGCCTACCTGTCCGCCAACCAGCTCGGCATCACGCTCGCGTCGCTCGCGCTCGGCTGGATCGGCGAGCCGGTGTTCGCCGGCATCTTCGAGCCGCTGTTCGGATCTTCGGAGCTGGCCCACGGCGTCGCGGCCACGCTGAGCTTCGCCGCGATCACCTTCCTCCACACGGTCGTCGGCGAGCTCGCCCCCAAGTCGCTCGCCATCCAGCGGACCGAGCCGATCGCGCTGTGGACCGCGGTGCCGCTGCGCGTGTTCTACCTCATCGCCTTCCCCGTCATCTGGGTGCTGAACGCGGCGGCGAACGTGCTCCTCCGCGCGGTGGGGCTGGGGCGCGCCGGCGAGACCGAGGGGCTCCACTCCGCGCGCGAGATGCGCCTCATCCTCCAATCGGCGGCGATCGACCCCGGCGCGCGGCGCCTCATGGATCGCGTCTTCGACTACACCCAGCACCTGGCGCGCCACGCCATGACCCTGCGTGCCGACGTCGTGTTCCTCGACGCCGATCGCCCCTTCGACGACAACGTCCGCCTCGTCCTCGCCAACCTGTATAGCCGCTACCCGGTCCTCGACCGCGCCGCGGACCGCGTCGTCGGCTACGTGCACGTCAAGGACCTCCTCGCGCCGCTCGCCGCCGGCCAGAAGCCCGACCTCCGCCAGCTCGCCCGCGTGCCCCCGACGTTCCGCGAGGACACGCCGCTCGAGGACATCCGGCGCGAGATGCAGCGCCGCGGCACCCCGCTCGTCGTGGTCGTCGACGCGGCCGGCGCCATCGCCGGGATCCTCACGCTCGAGGACGTCGTCGAGGACTTCATCGGCGAGATCCGCGACGAAGGGGACGCGGGCGAGGTCCCGCCGTTCGTGCGGCAGGGGGACGGCTTCGAGGCCGACGGACGGCTGACGCTCGACGTCATCGAGCGGGAGGCCGGCGTCACCCTGGATCAGGACCTCACCGGCGTCGAGACCCTCGGCGGGCTGGTCGCGACGCTGCTCGGCCGCATCCCCGCGGCGGGGGACAGCGTCGAGGCCGCCGGGCTGGTGCTGCACGTCCTCGCCGTCAAGGACCGTCGCGTCACGCGCGTGCGCGCGGAGCGGATCACACGGTGAGGCCGAGCGCCACGCCCAGCGCCACGCTCAGCCCGCCCACCCCGACGAACAGTCCCAGCAGGCCGAGCGCCAGGAGGCGCCGGCGCCGCGCGAGCGCCTCCGCCGCCTCGGCGAGCGTCCTCTCCGCCGCGCGGTGGCGCGCGCGCGACTCCGCCTCGGCGGGGAGATCCGCGACGAGGCTGTCGGTGCCGCAGTAGGCGCAGGTCGCGGCCAGCGCGCCGGGCTCGACCGCGAGGGGCGCGCCGCACTCGCGGCAGGACGGCGGCGCCCCCGCGCGTGCCGGCGGCGCCGCGGCGAGCGTCCGCTGGAGCTCGACGACGGTCGCGCCCACCGCGGCGGCCCACAGCCACAGGAGCGCCCCGGGTAGGAGCCCGGGCAGCGCGGCGAGGGAGAACGACGCCGCCGTGCCCGGGGGCGGTGTGAGGGCGTAGACGACGGCGGCCGTCGCCGCCGGGGGGAGGAGCACCACCAGCCCCATCGCGACCGGCCGCAGCCACGCCGGCGGCCGGCGCGTCAGCTCGCGCCAGCGCGGCTCGACCTCGCGCCGCACGCGCGCCTCGGCCCCGCGCGCCTCGGCCGCCTCGAGCCACTGCGGCGGCGTCGTCACGCTCGCGCCGCAGTACGGGCAGGCCGTCTGCGCCGCGCGCACCAGCGGCACGGCGGCGCCGCAGCCGGGGCAGCGGAGCTGCGCCAGCGCGGTCACGGCCGCTCCGTCCGGTAGCGCAGGCTGTACCAGCACGTGTCCGCGCGCGACGTGGGCTCGACGCGCACCGGCGTGGGCTGTCCCGGCCGCACGTCGCGCAGGACCAGGTACGCCTGCTTGTCCGCGAACGCGTCGGTGAAGCGCACGAGGCACGGCCCGGAGTGGCTCCACTCGACCCGGAGGTCGCGCGCCGACCGGGGGATCACCAGGTAGCTCCCGTCCGGTGGGCACCACTCGTTCCCGCCGGCGATGGCGCAGGCGTGCACCCACGTCCCGTAGGACAGCGGCCACGGCTTGCCGCGGAAGCGGACCGCCGGCAGCCGGTCGGCGACGGCGAAGCTCAGCGCCAGCCCGGCCGTCGCGAGCGCCAGGAACCGCACCGGCGCGCGCGCGAGGATCGGATCGGTCATAGAAGGGCGGCTGCGAGCCCTCGCCGCCCCCCCGTCGAGCGGAGCTCGACGGGGCCCCCCGCTCGGGGCCGCGGCGCGGCGGGCGGCGACGATGCGCGGCACCGCCGTCCCTGCGGAGAAAAAGGTCGCCGAGAACGCGAGCACCACGCCGGCGAACGTCTCGGCGAGCGCGGCGTCGCGCGCCCCGGCGCGGAACAGCCACACCGCGCAGACGAGCCCGCCGGCGGCGGCGACGAGATCGATCATCGCGCGCCGCGCGTTGCCGCGGGGGTTCGCGGCCAGCGGCGGCGTGGTTCGGCCGGCCAGGATGCCCGACCAAGCCTCGGCGACGGCGGCGAGGCCCGGGCGGAGGATCTTGGCCGCGAGCCACACGCCCAGCGCGGCGCCGCCGAGGAGGATCGCCGCCGTCCCCGCGACGAACGGGGGGTGGAGCAGGCTCGCCAGCTCCGCGGTCACGAACAGGAGCGCGAATGCCGCGACCGGAAATCCCACGACGCGGAAGAACAGCTCCCTGGCGTAGCTCATTGTTGCACCGCCGTCTCGCGTCGGCGCGCCGCTCCAGGTCGCTCGGCTGCGCCTCGCTCCAGGGTCGCGTCGACGCGCGCCTCCGCTCGCCGGCTCACAAGACCGCCCGGCCGTAGCTCGGCCTGACGGCGATCGGCGGGTCGCCGAAGAGCTGCCCCTTCTCCTTCCCCTCGAGGAAGCGGAGCGTCCGGCGCGCCGCCTCGTTCGCCGGGTCGAGGGACAGCGCGCGCCGGAGCTCGCGCCTGGCCGCGTCGACGTCGCCGGAGCGCAGGAACGCGATCCCCAGGTTGAGGGCGTGCTCCGGCGCGGAGGGCGCGCGCTCGACGGCGCGGCGCAGGGCCGCGATGGCGCCGGGGACATCGTCCTGGAGCAGCCGGACCGCCCCCAGGTTCCCCCACGCCGCGGCGTAGTCGGGCGCGAGCGCGACCGTCTGCTCCAGCCACAGCCCGGCCGATTCCAGCCGGCCCGCGTCGATGTAGAGCGCGGCCAGGTTGTTGCGCGCCTCGGGGTAGAGGGGGTCGATGGCCACGGCCCGCTCGGCGTCCGCCAGCGCGGCGGGCGCATCGCCCAGCGCGTGGTGCGCGAGCGCCCGGTCGTAATAGACGATCGCCGCGCCGGGCAGCGCGGCGGCCGCCGCGTCGAGCTCGACGAGCGCCGCCGGCCAGTCGCCGCCGCGGGCGCGCACAACCGCCAGCCCGACGCGCGCCCGCCCGTCCCCCGCCCGCGCCAGCTCGGCGTACAGGCGCTCGGCCTGCGCCAGCCGCCCCGCCTCGAGCGCGAGCGTCGCGCGGAGCCGCGTCGCCAGCCGGGGCAGCGCGCCGTTCCGCCAGCCGTCCTCCGCCCGCGCGAGCTCGTCGGCCGCCTCGGCGAGGCGACGATCCTGCACCAGCGCGACCGCCAGCCACAGGCGCGCGTAGGCGTTGTCCTCCGCCAGCTCGCGCAGGATGCGCGCGGCCGCGGCGGGCCGGTGGACGCGGAGCTCGTGGGCGGCCAGGGCCGCCTTGGGGCGGAGGTCGACGGGGGCGGCGCACGCGCAGGCGCAGGCTACGACGACGACGACGACGAGAGCCGCGCCGTCACCGATTGGGATGGGGATTCGGCTCGATCTCAATCACCGGCTCCTCTGTGGGCGGACCTTCCGTGGGCGTGATGGATACCATCGGCGCGTCCCCCAGGATCCCCACCGTCTCGATCGCGCCGGCGGGGAGGCCCTTCTTGACCAGCACCGCCTTCACCGCCTGGGCCTGCGCGTCGGCGAGCCGCTGCGACACCTTGTCGAACTTCCCCTTCACCGCGGTGACGGCAACCCGCCATTTCTTCACGTCGGCGCGGGCCTTCATGTCGGCGGCGGCCTTCTCCACGACGGCGCGCGAGCTCGAGCGCACGCGCGTCCCGTCGAAGTCGAGCTTCTCGTGGAGCGCGGGGCCCGTCGCAGGCGGCGTCGCCGGCGCCGGCTCGGGCTTGGCCTCCCCCTCGGCGAGCTCGGCCGCGCGCGCCGGGCAGCCGTCGTCGGGCCGCGGCGGCAGGTGGTCCTCCGGCTCGTTGGGGCAGGCGTCCTTGTCGTCGGGGATGCCGTCCTTGTCGTTGTCGGGGTCGGGGCAGCCGTCCTCGTCCTCGAAGCCGTCGATGTCTTCCTTCTCGTTGGGGCACTTGTCCACCGAGTCCTCGATGAAGTCCCCGTCGTTGTCCGGGTCGGGGCAGCCGTCCTCGTCCTGGAAGCCGTCCTTGTCCTCCGGCTGGTCGGGGCACTTGTCGTGCATGTTGTCGATGCCGTCGCCGTCGCTGTCGCGGAAGTCGGGCGACCACGACACCGACACGAAGAAGCGGAACGACGGCACGCCCACGCCGCGCACGAGGCCGGTCCCCACGCCGGCGAGGATCGACAGCTGCGACCCGGGCACGATGCGGATGCCGCCGTCGAGCTCGAGCGGGCTGCCGTCGAGGTTGCCGTTGAAGGCCTGGCGGCCGAACAGCTCGGCGATGACATCGAGGCGCTCGACGACGTGGTACGCCGCGGCCGCGCCGTAGGTGAACTGCTGCCCCACCTCGGTGGAGTAGATGGTGCGCGGCTTGCGCAGGATGACGCCGAGGTTCGCGCCGGCCGACAGCTTGCCGCCGAGCGTGGTCAGCGTCGCCGCGACCCGCGGACGGAACGTGGGCACCCGGTCGCCGAGGAACGCGTCGGTGTTCGAGCCGAAGCTCACCGACGTGGGCAGGGTGACCGCGGGGATAAGCGCGAACGACAACGGGCCGACCTCGTGGAAGCGCCACACCGCCTCGACGCGCAGGTCGCCGAAGCCCGTCGCCGAGATGCCGCCCGCCTCCGGCTGCCCCGTCTGCGCGTCGAGCCCGTCGCCGCGGAGCGCGAAGATGATGGGGAGGAATGCGTCGATCTGCAGATTGTCGAGGACGCTGTAGCCGCCGGCGAGCGAGCCGGCGACGATCGACGTGACGACGTCGGCGCGCGCCTTCAGCATGTCGCCGTTCGCCTGGTCGACGAAGTACACCGTGAGCGGCTTCTGCAGGTACGTCATCCCCAGCGCGAGCGTGAACTCGCCCTTCGGCATCGTCTCGGCGCTGTTCACCGTGAGGAACGACCGGTTCCCGACGGCGGGCTCGAACAGCTGGATGTCGATGTGGCGATCGTCGGGGGGCATCTGCTGGGCCCGCGCCGCGACGAACGGCGCAAGGAGGACCGCCAGCACGACGCCAAACGAGGAGAAGGCGCGCATGCGCCCTCATCCTATCAATTTCGACTGACCCCCGAAATTACTTCGGCAGCTGAAACGTGAACGTCCATGCGATCCACGTCGCGACGGGCGCGTCGCTCTCGTCGCGCGCGGGCTTGAAACGGATCTTGGCGGCGAGCGCCAGCGCGCGCGCGTCGGTGTCCGCGTCCAGCCCCCTCACCAGCTTCGTCTGCGCGACGCGCCCGTCCGCGTCGACCAGGAGGCGAACCACGACCTCACCCTCCGCGCCCCCTACGGCGGTCACCTGATACTTGACGTAGTCGTAGTCCCCGATGGGATCGGGCATCACCTTGACGGAGGTCAGACGGGCGACTTTCCCCGTCCCATTCGAGCCCTCCGGACCGCCGCCGCCGGGGCCCTTCCCCATGCCGCCCGGCCGTCCGGTCGCGCTGCCCGCTTCGGCGCCCGGGTTCACGTACGTCTGGCCGTCCATCTTGACGACGATGCGCTGCGGCGCCGGCGGACCTTCGTCGGGGCCGGCCGGCGGGGGAGGCTCCGACGGGGGCGGCGGCGACGGCGACGGCGGGGCCTTGGGCGCGACGGTCGCCACCTTGCGCGGCGCCGCGACCGGCGGCGGCTTGATCGGCGCGGGCGGCGGAGGCGGAGGCGGCGGCGGCTCGGGCGGCGCCGGTTTCACGTCGAACGACACCTCGAGCGGCGGGCGCGGCCGGGCCTGTTCCCCCAGCGACAGCCTCTTCAGGGCGAACGCCAGCCCTCCGTGAACCGCGAGGCTCCCGGCCGCGGCCAACACGAGCAGCGTCGTCTGTCTTCTCACTTCTCCTTCGGCTTCTCCGTGACCGTCAGCGCGTACTTTTTGATGCCCGAGAGCCGCACCGCGTCGATGAGCTGCACGAAATCGCCGTAGGGGACGCTGTTGTCGGCGGTGACGACCGCCTGCACGTCCGGATTCTGGATGACCGCGCGCCGGAGCATGTCCTCCATCTGCTTGCCATCCGTGACCTTCTGCCCATTCACGAACAGCGCCCGGCTCTGGTCGATCGTGAGCGCGAGGGTGGTCCGCACCTCCTCGCCGCTCGCCGCCTTGGGCGTGTCCACCCCCGGGATCGCCTTGTTCACGATGAGGCGGGCCGTGACCATGAAGATGATGAGGAGCACCAGCGTGATGTCCACGAGGGGCGTCACGTTGATGTCGGTGATCATCCCGCCCGCCTCCTCGTCCTCGTAGCGGGATCCGCCGGCCATGGCTAGGCCGCCTCCGAGCGCGCCCCGGCGGGCGTCTCCGCGCGGAGCTCGGCGAGGATCACGTGGGCGAGGGTGTCGGCGTTGGTGACGTGCGCGCGCACCCGCCGCTGGAAGAAGTTGAACGCGATGACCGCGGGGATGGCCACCATGAGGCCCACCGCGGTGGCGACCAGCGCCTCGGAGATTCCGGCCATGACCACCTGCGCGCCCGCCTGCGAATTCTCCGCCAGGTCGCGGAACGACCGGATGATGCCGAGGACCGTGCCGAAAAGTCCGATGAACGGCGCGTTGTTGCCGAGCGTACCGAGGAACGCCAGGCCGCGCTCGAGGAGGTGCTTGTGCCGTGCCCGCGCGCCGACCATCGCCTCGGCGGCCGCCTCGGCGCCGCGCTCGGCCTCGCGCAACCCGACGGAGACGACCTTGGCCTCGATGGTGTCCGACTTGGCGAACTGCGCCGCGAGCCTCTCCCGCTCGGCGGGGTTCCCGACCACCCCCTTGAGCTCGGTCGCCAGCGCGTCGACGTCGAGGCGATGGCGGACGAAGTAGATGCCCCTCTCGATCATGATCGCCACCGAGATGACCGACAGCCCGATGAGCAGCCATAGGACCCAGGCGGAGCCCAGGAGGGTGAAAGCCAGGAATTGGTCGGCGATGTTCATCGGTCGTCGAGTGTAGCATCCTTCATCACTTCGGCCGCGACGACGGTCGCGTACGCGCCGGCGGGAAGGGCGAACGTTAGGACCAGCGCATCTCCGTCGAGCGTTGCCTGCGCTCCCGACACCCGCACGGCGAACGCGCGCCGCGTCCCGCGCGCGAGCCCGCCGGCGCGGCGGAAGTCGTCGAGGGCGAGGCCGGCGGCGGACAGCACCGCCGCCTCGCGCGCGGCCGCCTCGGTTCCCGGCGACGGCATGCGCGCATCGTGGCCGAACATCGCGCCGGTGGGGACGATCTCGCCCGCGGCGACGCGCGGCGCATCGACCGCGGGATCGCTCGTTTCGAACTGCCCTCCCGTCTCGACCCTCTCCAGAATATCCCCTGTGATGACAGCGCGATACAGTCCATCTTGCAAGCGTTGCTCGAGCAATCGATTGAATAGGTCCGCCTGCAGCGCCGAGACCGCGAAGCGCCGCTCGCGCGGCGGCAGGCGCAGGCGCTCGCCGCGGACCAGCGCGCGGCCGGCCTCGACGTTTCCCGGGGCGAAGCGCTGCTCGCCGTAGAAGTTGGGCGCGCCCGGCGGCGCGGCGAGGCGCGCGAGGATCGCCCCCGCGCGCGCGAGCGCCTCGGCGGGCGGCGCCGCGAGGTCGCGGATCGCGACGACGAAACGGTTGCCGCGGAGGTGCCCGGTGCGCAGCTTGTGCGGGTGGCGCGCCGCCGCGAGGATGCGCAGGTCGTCCCAGCCGAGCGCCAGCGCCGCCTCCGGCGTCACCGGCGGCGGCAGCGATACGCGCTGGCGGGCCACCGCGCGCTTGTCCTTCTGGCCGGCCACGCCGATGTCGTCCGCGCGCACGCCGAGCGCCGACGCCAGGCGCCGCACCGCCTCGGCCGTGGTGAGCCCGCGCTTCTCCAGCGTCGCGAGCACGTGGGCCCCCACGCCCGCGGGCTCGTAGGCCGGGATCTCCTCGACGACGAAGTCCTCCGGCGCGACGCGCAGGCGGCCGCCCACGCCTCGCACGTCGATCGTAAGGGCGCCTGCGAGCCCTCGGCGCCCCCCCGTCGGGCCAAGCCCGACGGGGCCCCCCCGCTCGTTCACGCGTCTTCCTTCACCGAGCGGAGCCAGTCCTCGAACGGGGCCGACGGGACGCGCGGGATCGGCGCGGACACCCGCCCCGCGGCCACGTCCCGCGCCATCTGCAGGTAGACCGGCGCCAGCTTGTTCCCCGGCTCGAGCCCACGCACGTCCTCCCATTCGGCGAGCGCCTGCTCGCGCCGCCCGAGCGCAAACAGCACGTTCCCCAGCGCCAGGCGCGCGGGCACGTAGCGCGGATTCTGCGTCTTCACCACCTCGAGCTCGTGCGCCGCGGACGCGAGGTCGCCCATGTCGCGGTAGACCTGCGCCAGGCGGGTGCGCAGGTCCACGAACCCGGGGCAGAGCGCGAGGGCGTTCTGGTACTCGCGCACCGCCTCGGGCCACAGCATGCACTCGGCGTAGGCCGCGCCCAGGTCGGCGTGGAGGTTGGCGAGCTTCCCCTTGACGAACGGGTCGAGGTGCCGCGGCTCGTCGCGCGTCCGCTGCATCGCGCGGAAATACACCTCGCGCGCCTCGCGGTACTTGCCGAGGTCGTTGTAGGTGACCGCCAGGTTCAGCGCCGCCTCGGTGTAGCCGGGGTTCAGCTTGACCGCCGCCTCGAACGACCGCTCGGCGTCGGCCATGCGTCCGCGCGCGTGGTGGATGACGCCGAGCATGTTCCACACGTCGGGAAGGCCGGGGTGGCGCTCGGAGACCTCGCGCAGGCACGACTCGGCGGCGTCGAAGTCGTGAGCGCGGTAGTACTCACGGCCGAGCGTGATGAGCCGGCGCAGGCTGTCTTCCACCCCCGTATTGTACGCCCATCACGACGGCTTCGCTGCGACCTTGCCGAGCCTCTCGATCTCCCGACGGGCGGCGTCGGCGTGGGAGCTCTTGGGGAACTTCTCGAGGAGGTTCTCGTAGGTCTTGCGGGCGTCGTCGGGCCGGCTGACCTTGACGTAGGCCTGGGCGAGGAGCCACATCGCGTCCTCGTCGAAACCGGCGTCGGGGTACTTCTTGAGCAGCGTCCGCAGCCGCAGCACCGCGCCCATCGGCAGGTCCCGATCGTAGTAGAACTTTGCCACGTACCACTCGTGGGAGGCCAGGAGGTGCGAGACCTTCTGGTACAGCTCCTTGGCCTTGGGGATGTACTCCGAGCGGGGGAACTTCTTGATGAAGCCGTCGAGCTCGCGCTGCGCGTCCATCGTCGACGTCATGTCCTTCTCGAACGCCGGCGGGAGGAGGAACCAGTCGTCGGGGAGGAGGTGGTAATAGGCCTCGCCGATGCGGAAGCTGGCGTAGCCGCTCTCCACCATGTCGTGCGTCGGGTGGAACTTGATGAACAGGCGATACTGGTCGATGGCCTCGAGATAGGAAGACGCCCCGAACGCGGCGTCGGCAAGGCGCAGGTCGGCGAGCACGGCGTACTTCGAGTAGGGAAAGCGCGCCTTGACGAAGTTGAAGAAGCGGATCGCATCGAGCCAGTCCTCGTTGCCGAGCTTCTTCATCCCCAGCTCGTAGTTCTCCGCCGCCGAGACCGAGTACTCGAGGTTGCCGCCGGCGCTGCCGCCGCGGTAGCCCGACTTATCCCGCACCGATCCTCCGCACGCCCCCGCCCCCCCGAGGACGAGGAGGAGGAGGGACATCGCGATCGCCATCCTGCCGAACATCTTCATCATTCTGACGCCTTCGCCGCCGCGAGGGTTGCCCCTGCATGCTCGCTCAATGTGTGTACCGTTTCTGTCCCGAGGGCTCGTCCTCTTCGTCGTATCCGTGCGACATTACGAAATGATAGGCCGCGAGGCGGGTGTCGGCGCTCTCGGTCACGAGCTCGAAACGGAATTCGTCGTTTTCCCCAGGCTCGGCCTGAACATACGTGATCTCCGCCGGCGTGACCGCCAGCTCGCCGACGAGCTTCTTGCCCGCGATGACCTGGACCAGGTAGGCGCCGTCCTCGGGGTCCGTGTCGAGGTGCCAGTGGAAGTCGTCGTCGTCGAACAGCACCACCTCGGGGGTCCCCGCGCGGAGGATGCAGTTCGGGTGGGCGCGCAGCCAGCTCCAGAACGTCTGGAACGGCAGGGTGAACACCACTTGGGGCTTGGCGGTCGGCACGGCGCGCAAATATATCCTGGCACCCGCCGGTGTCCACCTCATCATATAAATATGGTCTACCGCGATGCGGAGGAGGCCCTCCGCCAGCGCCGGAGCGAGCTCCTGGCGCTGCGGCGGGCCCAGGCCAAACGTGTGCCCGACGCGACGGTGGCGATCTACGCCCACCGCCAGGCGCGCCGGTACGCCGGGGGGACGGGGCTCGGCCTCGCCGCGCTCATCGCGGTCGAGGCCGTCGGCGGCGGTCCGGGGCTGACGCGCCTCCTCGAGCTCGCCTGGCCGATCATGGCCGGGATGTACCTGTTCGCCCGCGTCGCCGCCGAGGCCAACCTGCGCGGCCGCCTGACCCGCTTCGCCGAGCCCGGACCCGACGCGGCGTTCGACGTCGATCGCCTCGAGCGGTTCCTCCCGTCGGAGGTGGCGCGCGCCGAGGCGGACGCGATCGAGGCGCCGAGCGTCGCCGTGCCGCTCGCGGCGCTGTGCCTGCTCCTGCCGCTGTCGATCCATCTCGTCGTCGCCTCGGCGTTCTTCCACGACGGCTTCGGCGAGGCGGAGTTCGACCGCTGGATTCGCGAGGGGCTCCTCTACGGCGGACACTGCCACGTGATCCTCGCCGCGCAGGGATGGAAGCTCGGCCGGACGCTCCCGCGCGGCGCGGCGATCCTCGAGGCGTCGGAGGTCGCGGGTTGGCACGCCTGGGCGCTGACCATCCTCGCCAGCATGGCGGCGGCGGTGGCGTTCGTACTGGTCGCGCCGTTCTCCGCGTTCAGCCTCGCCGTCGCCGGCCCCGCGGTCGTCGCGGCGACCGGGCTCGTGTTCGTCCCCATGCTGTTCACCGGCGCCGGTCGTCGGATCGCGCGCGAGCGCCAGCTCCTCGCCCGGCCGGAATTTCCCGACCTGTCCACCCGTATGGAGGGGGAGGCATGATCTATCGCGACGACGAAGAGGCCCTGCGCGCCCGGCGGCGCGAGCTCATCGTCCTCCGCCACGAGGAGCTCACGGCGATGTCCCCGGCGGCGCTCGCGGTCGGGCCCCGGCGATGGGCTCGCATCGCGGCCGGATCGGTGGGCATCGGCGCCGCGGCGCTCATGGCCATCTTCTCGGCGACGACCACGCCCGGGGCGACGGTATGCCTGCTCGCGGCGTGGCCGGCGATGCTGCTCGCGCGCGGGATCGTCCTCGCGGCGGCGACGCGCCGCGGGCTGCGCGCGCTCCACCGGCGCTACACGCCGAGCGAGGACGTCGCCGACGACATCATGCGCCTCGAAGAACCGGTCGCGCGCTACGTCGCCGCGGCGGCGCGGCCGCTGGAGCCGGCCGCCACCGCCGTGCCCATGAGCGCGCTGGCGCTGCTCCTGCCGCTCACGATCCATTTCCTCGTCTACGCCGCCATCGCCGGCGTGTCGGGCCGCGTCGAGATCGAGGCCTTCGACAAGTGGATCGCGGTGAGCCTCGTCATCGTCGGCCACTGCCACCTGATCCTGGCGTTCCTGTGCTGGCGGTTCGCCCGCACCAGCGCGCGCCGGGGCGGGCTGGGGGTGGACGACCAGGGCTGGCTGGCCTGGTGGATCGTCATCGTCGCGAGCGTGTTCTCCGGATTGGTGCTCGTGTTTTTCCTGCCGTACGCCGCCCTGGCGCTGGTGTTCGTGGTCCCCGGCCTGGTCACCACGACCGGGCTCCTGTTCATCCCGGCCCTCTTCGGGCGCGCCGCGCGAAGAATTCGTCACGAACGCTCCCTTCTCGGGTAATATCCCGCCCCCGTGCGGGCGATCCTTTTTCTAGCGATTTGTGGCTGCGGCGCCGCCGCGCCGGCGGCCGCCCCCAAGACCGTCGCCCAGCTCGCCGGGCCGCGCTGCCACGGCGACGCGTGCGAGTGCCGATCCAAGACGGGCGGCGAGGCGGAGCAGGCGGCGGCGGGAAAGCGCCGCTACGAGTTCCGCTTCGAGAGCGCGCCCGGCGCGATGTGGGTGACCGTCGACGGCAATCAGCTCTACGCGCCCGAGGCCACGCCGTCGTGCTTCTACCTCGACCTCGCCCCGGGCGACCACACGGTGAAGGTCCACGGCGCGCGCACGGCGGACCCCGGTCTCGTCGGCGCCACGCTGGGCGTCGCCGAGCACAACCCCAAGGGGCCGTGGTGGTACGACGTGTTCTCGTTCAAGTGCGGGAACCCCGACGCCTGCGTCGTCGAGACGCTCAAGCAGTGGAAGCGGGAGATCGGCGAGGATCGGAAGCGCTTGACCGACCCGTGCTCGGGGACCCGCATCACCGGATTGAACTACAATTTCGAGCACATGCCGGGGAACGAAGCGGCCTCGGCGGTCGACGTCGATTTCGTCCTGCACGTGAAGCCCAAGTCGCTGGACCTGCCGCCGCGCAGCGCGGAATGTCCGGAGATGTGACAGGGGATGAAGCGAGCGAGCGGAGGCGCGGAGGGGGCGACCCTGGAGCGAGGCGCAGCCGAGCGACCCGGAGCCCCGCGCCGTAGCGAGCGAGCGAAGCAACAATGACTTGGCTCTATCCCGACCCCTACGACGTCATCGTCGTCGGCGCCGGGCACGCCGGGTGCGAGGCGGGCCTCGCCGCGGCGCGGATGGGCCTGCGCACGCTCGTCCTCACCGGGAGCCTCGAGACCATCGCGCAGATGTCGTGCAACCCGGCCGTCGGCGGCGTTGCCAAGGGTCACCTCGTCAAGGAGATCGACGCGCTCGGGGGCGAGATGGCGCGCGTCACCGACGACACCGGCATCCAGTTCCGCCGCCTCAACACCGCGAAGGGGCCGGCGGTGCGGTCGACGCGCGCCCAGGCGGACAAGCGCCGCTACCGCGAGCGCATGCGCGCCGCGCTCGAGGCCGAGCCGAATCTGTCCGTGCGCCAGGCCGAGGTGGCCGAGATCCTCGTCGACGGCGGGCGCGCGCGCGGGGTGGCGACGACCGCCGGCGTCGCGTACGCCGGGCGGGCGGTCATCCTCACCACCGGGACGTTCCTGCGCGGCCTCATCCACGTCGGCGAGGCGCAGAGCCGCGGCGGCCGCGCCGGCGAGGCGCCGGCGATGTCGCTCAGCGGCTCGCTGGCGCGGCTCGGCTTCCCGCTGGCCCGCTTCAAGACGGGCACGCCCTGCCGCATCGATGGGCGGACGATCGACTTCGCCGGTCTCGCCGAGCAGCCCGGCGACGATCCCGCGCCGCGCTTCCGCGTGTTCGCCCCGCCGGGGGAACGGCCGCCGCTGCCCCAGCGGAGCTGCTACCTCACCTACACCACCGCCGAGACGCACGACATCATCCGCCGGAACCTCGGCCGGTCGCCGCTCTACGCCGGCCGCATCGAGGGCGTCGGCCCGCGCTACTGCCCGTCGATCGAGGACAAGGTCGTGCGCTTCGCCGACAAGGCGCGCCACCAGGTGTTCCTCGAGCCGGAGGGGCTCGACGTCATCGAGCTCTACCCCAACGGCATCTCCACCTCGCTCCCCTACGACGTGCAGCTCGCGCTCCTGCGCAGCATCCCCGGGCTCGAGCGGGCGGAGATGACCCGACCCGGCTACGCCGTCGAGTACGACGCGATCGATCCGACCGAGCTCCTGCCCACGCTGGAGACGAAGCGCGTGGCCGGGCTCTACCACGCCGGGCAGCTGAACGGCACCTCCGGGTACGAGGAGGCCGCGGCCCAGGGGCTCTTGGCGGGGATCAACGCCGCGCTCGCGCTGCGCGGCGAGGATCCGCTCATCCTCCGGCGGGACGAGGCCTACGCCGGCGTGCTCGTCGACGACCTGGTGACGCGGGGGACGTCCGAGCCGTACCGCATGTTCACCTCGCGCGCCGAGCACCGCCTGCTCCTGCGCGAGGACAACGTCGACGAGCGCCTGTGCGCGCACGGCCGGCGCATCGGCCTGCTCGGCGACGAGGCGTGGGCCCGGTTCGAGGAGCGCCGGCGGCGGATCGCCGCCGAGCTCGATCGCCTCGCCGGGACGACGCTCGCGCCCTCGGCCAGCGTCAACGACGCGCTCGCGGCGCTGGGCTCGGCGCCCATCCGGCGGCCGACGGCGCTCCTCGAGCTCCTCCGCCGGCCGGAGCTCGACGTCGCGGCGCTGGCGCGGTTCACCGACGTCCCCGCAGATCGGGCGATCGCGGAGCGCGTGGAGGTCGCGGTGAAGTACGAGGGGTACCTCCGGCGCCAGGAAGCCGAGGCCGAGCGGCAGAAGCGCCTCGAGGACCTCGAGCTCCCGGCCGACCTCGACTACCGCGGCCTGAAGGCGCTGTCGACCGAGGTCAGGGAAAAGCTGTCGGCGGCGCGGCCGCGCTCGCTGGGGCAGGCGTCGCGCATTTCGGGCATCACGCCCGCGGCCGTGTCCATCCTCGCCACGGTGATCGTGGCCAGGCGGCGGGGCGCGGGAGCGGGACCAGCAACTGACGAGATGGCCTAGGAGAGTCGATGCGGAAACTGGCTTTCGTGATGGTTTGTGTGGCGCCGGCGGCGGCGCGGGCGGGCGCCCTTTACGTGGGTGAGGTCGGCCCCCAGGGGCTGGAACGGGGCGGCGCGTTCGTGGCCAAGGCCGACGACCCGACGGCGCTCCTCATCAATCCGGCGGGTCTCATGAAGGCCCGGCGCGGCGAGATCTTCCTCGGCTCGACGCTGGCCGCGTACTCGCTGAAGTACCAGAAGGCGGGCGCGTACCCGAACCAGCCGAACCGCAGCCCGCAGCCGGCCTACGTGGGGCAGGCCTACCAGGAGATAAAGAGCGACTCCGGGCCGCAGCCGCTGCCGGCGCTCGCCGCGACCTATCGCTTCGACGGCGTGCCGCTCGCCGTGGGCCTCGGCGTGTTCGCCCCGCCGGCGTTCCCCGACCGGGACTTCAAGTGCAATGTCGACGAGAACTGCGTGACCGGGGCCAACGGCGCGCCGGCGCCGCAGCGCTACGACGTCGTGTTCCAGGACGCGTCCATCATCCTTCCGTCGGTGGGCGCGGCGTACCGGATCATCCCCGACCTCGACGTGGGCGTGCGCCTGTCGTGGGGGTTCGGCAAGATCCAGGCGCGGTCATTCACCTGGGGCGTCATCCCGAACCCCGAGGGGGACCCCACCCAGGACGGCGACTTCTCGGTCGACGTGAAGGACAACTTCATCCCCCAGGCGCAGGTCGGCGTGCTGTACCGGCCGACGTCGTTCCTGGAGCTCGGCGCGCAGTGGACGAGCGGCCTGACGCTGGGCGGGAAGGGGACGGGGAATGCGCGCCTCGGCGCGAACATCAGCCCGTTGGGCCAGGCGATGCTCGTCCCCGTCGACGACGCGGTCGCCGTGTGCGAAAAGGGCGGCACCACCTCGCAGCTCAAGGCCTGCGTCACCACCAAGATCCCGATGCACGCGTCGCTGGGCGGCCGTTACATCTTCCGCGACGACGCTGGCCGGGAGCGCGCCGACGTCGAGCTCGACCTCCGCTGGGAGAACTGGTCGGCGGCGCCGGACACCGAGGTCGTCGTCGACGCCAAGGACGACCTCATCGGCCTCGTGCTCCGGCCGTCGCTCATCCGGCACGCGTTCAAGGACGTGTTCGTGGCGCGGCTCGGCGGCCACTACGAGATCCCGGTGGGCACCGACACCGTGCACCTCATGGGCGGCATCGCGTTCGACTCGGCGGCGGCGCCTACGTCGTGGACGCGCGTCGACTTCGACGGCAAGGAGCGCTTCACCTTGACGCTGGGCGCGGCCTACGAGCTGTCCTGGCTGCGCGTCGACATCGGCGCGGGCGTCGTCCTCGAGCCCGATCGGACCGTGACGGACATCGCCAACGCGAACCCCACGTTCGACAACCGCCAGCAGCCCGATCCCATCCAGCCCAACTTCCCCCCGGCGCAGCAGAGGTACGCGCCGTTCAACGCCGGAACGTACACCTCGAGCTACTTCCTCGCCTCGCTCGGGGTGACGGCGAAGTTCTGAGCGCGCGTCACGCGTCGCGGCCGGTCAGCGAGGCGAAATACTCGTTCAGCGACAGGAGCTCGTCGACCTCCAGGGCCTGGAACTTCACCCCCATCCCGGCGGGGGCGTCGTCGGTGCCGGGCGGCGGGCTCGTCCAGCGGACCTCGGCCCTGATCTCGAGCGGCTCGTGCATGTTCGGGACGACGACCGCCAGCGTGAGCGCGGTGCCCGGCTTCTCGGGCGTGGTCGTCTCGATGAATGCGCCGCCGATGCCGATGTTGCGCGTGAACGCCGTGTGGTGTCCCGTGGGCGTCACGTACCCGACCTCGACGCGGCGCCCCGGACGGGGCTTCCCCCGGTAATGGCTGCGCCGCTCCCGCTTGTCCGCCTCTGCCATGCGAGCTTCACCATTTTATCGCTTTGACTCCCCGGCCCCTCAAGGCTAAAAAAGCTCGCTCGCATGAAGCTCCACCTCATCGGCATCTGCGGCACCGGCATGGGCGCGGTGGCCGGGTTGCTCAAGGAGGCCGGGCACGATGTCCGCGGCTCGGACGCCGAGGTGTATCCGCCCATGTCCGACCAGCTGAGGGAGCTCGGCGTGCCGGTGTTCCAGGGCTACCGGCCCGAGAACCTCGACTGGGGCCCCGAAAAGGTGGTGGTGGGAAACGTGTGCCGCGCCGATCACGTCGAGGTCGCGGCGGCCCGGGAGCGCGGCATCCCGCTGACGTCGTTCCCGGCGGTGCTCGAGGAGCAGTTCCTCGCCGACCGCCGCGGCGTGGTCATCGCCGGCACCCACGGCAAGACCACGCTCACGGCGCTCCTCGCGTTCATCCTCGCCGACGCGGGGCGCGACCCGAGCTTCCTCATCGGCGGCGTGCCGCGGAACTTCGGGCGCGGCTACCGCCTGGGCGCGGGCCCCACGTTCGTCGTCGAGGGCGACGAGTACGACACGGCCTTCTTCGACAAGGGGTCGAAATTCCTCCACTATCGGCCGAAGCTGACCGCGATCACGTCGGTCGAGCTCGACCACGTCGACATCTTCCCGTCGTTCGAGGCGGTGAAGCAGGCGTTCGCGCGGCTGGTGGCGCTCGTCCCGGAAGACGGGCTGCTCCTTGTCGCCGCCTCGTCGCCCGACGCGCTCGCGGCGGCGGAGTCTGCGCGCTGTGTGGTGGAGACCTACGCCGCGGCCAAGCGGGGCGTGCGCGAGCCGATGTGGCACGCCGAGATCGTCGACGGCGGCGCGCCGGCGCGGACGCAGTTCCACGTCCGTCGCGCCGGAGACCCGTTCGGCCGGTTCGATGTGGCCCTGGTGGGCGAGCACAACGTCGAGAACGCGCTGGGGGCCATCGCCATGGCGAGCGCCCTCGGCGTCGCGCCGGACGAGATCGAGCGCGCGGTCCGGCGGTTCGCCGGGGTCAAGCGCCGCCAGGAGCTCGTCGGGGTCGCCGCGGGGGTGTCGGTGTTCGACGACTACGGCCACCACCCGACGGCGGTGAAGGCGACGATCGCCGCGCTGCGCCGGCGGGCGGGAAAGGGGAAGCTCCTCACCGTGTTCGAGCCGCGCTCGGCCACCTCGCGCCGGTCCACGTTCCAGGCCGAGTTCGCCGACGCGTTCGCGCTCGCCGACGAGGTCGTGGTGGGCAAGCTCCACGCGCCCGACGGCATCCCGCCGGCGGAGCGGCTCGACGCCGAGCGGCTCGCCGCGGACCTGCGCGGCCGGGGGACCGCCGCGCGCTACGTGCCCGAGGTCGACGCGATCGTGGCGCACGTGACCGAGCGCGTGTCCCCGGGCGACTGCGTGGTAGTGTTCTCGTCGGGCGGCTTCGGCGGGATCCACGGCAAGCTGCTCGACGCGCTCGGCGATCCCATCCTGCCGGCGCGCCCGCAGGACATCGCCCGGGTGCGCGAGATCCTCGAGGCGACCGGGCTCCACGCCATCGACGTCGAGCGCGCGCGAGAGATCCTGCTCGTGCGCGAGGACGCGCGCACCGTCGGCTGCGTGGCCATCGAGGTCTACGACGACGCGGCGATCCTGCGCTCCCTGGCGGTCCTGCCCGAGTACCGGGGTCACGGGCTCGGCTGGATGCTCGCCGACCACGCGGTCGAGCGCGCGCGCGAGATGGGCGTCCGGCGGCTGTACCTCCTGACGGAGACGGCGTCGGACTTCTTCGCCGAGAAGCTGGGCTTCCGCACCATCGACCGGTCGATCGTCGATCCGCAGGTCGGGGCCACGCCGCACTTCCGCGAGTCCGCCAAGAGCGCGGTGGCCATGCGCCTAGATCTGTAGATGCCGCTGTCCCCGGAGCAGGCGCTGGCCGTCGCGCTCGCCGTCGGCGAGTCGGCCGGGCGCGCGCTCCGCGACGGCTGGGGGCACGTCGGCGAGGTGCGCCACAAGGAGCTCGCGACCGACCTCGTCACCGAGTGGGACACGCGCATCGAGCGCCTCGTGCACGAGGAGCTCGCGCGCCGCTCGCCCGGGGAGGCGATCCTCGGCGAGGAGCTCGGCGGCCGCGCGGCGCCGGAGGGGACGTGGATCGTCGATCCCGTCGACGGGACGGTCAACTTCGCGCACGGCCTGCCGCTGTTCTCGGTGTCGATCGCCTACGAGGCCGGCGGCGCGGGTCTGGCGGGCGTCGTGGTGGCGCCCGCGCTGGGTTGGACGTTCGCCGCGGCGAAGGGGCGGGGGGCGACGTGGAACGGCGCGCCGCTCGCCGTGTCGGCCACGGCGACGCTGGCCGAGGCGATGGTCGTCACCGGGTTCCCCTACGACCGGCACGTCTCCCCGCGCAACAACTTCGCCGCCTGGGAGCACCTCCAGCGCGTCGCCGGCGCGGTGCGGCGCCTCGGGGCGGCGTCGCTCGACCTGTGCTTCGTGGCGGCGGGCTGGCTCGACGCGTACTGGGAGTTCAAGCTCAAGCCGTGGGACCTGGCGGCGGGGGCGGTGATCGCGACGGAGGCGGGCGGACGGGTGACCGATCTCGGCGGCGGGCCGTTCGCGTCCGCCGCCGGCGAGATCCTGGCGACGAACGGGCGGATCCACGACGAGATGATCGAAGCCCTGCGAGGACGGACATGAGAACCATCGCGCTGACGATGCTCGTTCTGTGCGGCTCGGCCCGCGCCGCCGATCTGGCCGAGATCCAGGGCCTGCTCAAGGCGCAGAAGCTCGATGGCTGGCTGCTCTACGACTTCCGCGGCCTGAACGGGATCGCGCGCGAGGTGGTGAAGCCCGTCGGGGTCGGCAGCCGCCGCTGGTTCTACCTCATCCCGGCGGAGGGCGAGCCGGTCGCGATCATCCACAAGATCGAGACGCAGGGGTTCGACAAGGTGCCGGGGAAGAAAATCACCTACGCGGCGTGGCGCGAGCTCGAGGCGCAGCTGCGGGCGGTGCTGCGCGGCCGTCGCCGGGTGGCGATGGAGGTGTCGGACACGCTGCCCGCCGTGTCGCGGGTCGACGCCGGGACCGTCGCCCTGGTGCGCAAGGCCGGGGCGGAGGTGGTGTCGTCGGCGCTGCTGGTGCAGACGGCGAAATCGCGCTGGGGCGCGGGGCGCGCCGCGCACGACGCGGCGGTGCGCGCGCTGGTGGCGCAGAAGGACAAGGCGTTCGCCGAGATCGCGCGGCGGATCCGTGCCGGGGACAAGGTGACCGAGGGGGACATCGCCGCGGGCATCCGCGACGGCATGAAGGCGGCGGGCCTCAGCGCGGAGTGGCCCATTGTCGCCGCCGGCGAGAACGGCGCGAACCCGCACTACGCGCCCGCCGCGCAGGGGTCGCGCGAGATCCGCCGCGGCGACGTGGTCATCATCGACATGGCGAGCCGCGTCGAGGGCGATCCCGCGGCGATCTGCGCCGACATGACGTTCGTCGGCTACGTCGGCGACACCGTGCCCAAGGAGGTCGCCGACGTGTTCGCGGTGGTGGCCCAGGCGCGCGACGCGACGGTGGCGTTCCTGGCCGAGCGCCTGCGCGACGGCAAGCCGGTCCGCGGCTTCGAGGCCGACGCGGTCGCCCGCGGCGTCATCGCGCGCGCCGGCTACGGCGAGTTTTTCATCCACCGCACCGGGCACTCGATCGACACGCGCGTCCACGGGGACGGGACGAACCTCGACGATTTCGAGACGCACGATACGCGCCCGTTCATCCCGGATACCGGTTTCTCGGTCGAGCCGGGGATCTACCTCCCCGGCAAGTTCGGCATCCGCAGCGAGATCGATTGCCACATCGACGGCACGAAGGTGGAGGTGACGACGCCGCTCCAGACGGAGGTGACGGCGATCCTGGAAGGGGGGTAGGGGCCGGCGTCACCCGCGCCGCGCGAGCGCGATGTGGCACGTCATCGGCGCGCGCACCGCGCCGTCGCCGTCGCGCAGCGCGGACAGCCGCGCGCGGACGGCTTCGGTCAGCGCCGCGCGCCGCTCGAGCGGAAGCGACGACAGGCGCGGATGGAGCGGCGTGGCGGCGAGCGCGCCGGCGGCCTGGTCGACGCCGAGCTCGAAGACGAGCGGAAGGCTGCGCGTGTCGATCTCCGGCGCGCGGAACCCGGCGTCGCGGACCGAGGCCCCCAGCGCGGCGGCGTCGCCGAGGCTCCACGGCGCGAGCAGCTCGTCCGCGAGCGCGGCCGGAACGGTCGCGCGCAGGGCGGCGTGGAGCGCGGCGTAGATCGGGCATTGCTCGATGGCCGCCCACACGGCGACGGCGAGGACACCGCCGGGGCGCAGCGCGCGGCGCATCTCGAGCAGGGCCGCGGCGCGGTCGGGAAAGAACTGGAGCCCCTGCTGGCAGGTCACGCGATCGAACGCTCCGTCCGGGACCGCGAGCGGCGCCGCCGGCGACTCGATGTACTCGATGGCGGCGGCGTCGGGCGGCGCGGGCTTGGCGCGCGCCAGGCCGAGCATCTGCGGCGAGACATCGGTGCCCACCACGCGCCCCTCGGCTCCCAGGCGGGCCGCGGCCGCGCGCGCGACCGTGCCCGGTCCGGTGGCGACGTCCAGGAGCCACTCGCCCCGCCGCGGCGCGGCGAGGTCGAGGAGGAGCTCCGCCCACGGCTCGAACAGCCGCGGCACGAGGAGGTGATCGTAGGCGAGCGAGACGTCGGCGCTCGTGAACTGGAAGGCGGGGCGATCCGTCATGGGCGATCGCGAAAGCACGCGGCGGGCCAACGGCCGGCAAGGGTCCCACTGCGACACGAAGAGATCGCCGCGCTGCCGCCTGGCGCGCCTCTTGCTGGAGAAGCACGCCATGCGCTCACACGTCATCACGATCGTTCCCTTCCTGGCCGCCGGCTTGGCGGGCGCCTGTGGCGGCGCCGCTGCGCCGGAAAACGAGGTCACGCAGGAGCTCACCGGAATCATCGAGCAGTTCACGACCGGCTTCGCCACCATCGAGATCGGCTCGAGCGTCCACTTCGGGCTGGTCTTCGCGCCCGACCTCGTCTTCACCCACGCGTCGTGGGTGACGGGCGTGGCGCCCGCCAGCATCCGGGTCCGCCAGTTCAGCTTCGACGGCACCCAGGTCACGACCACGACGGGACGGTTCGTCAACATCCTCGACGGCGGCGGCGCGGTCGTCCAGCTCGCCGCCAGTCTGAGCACCGCTCCCCGGATCGCCCAGGCGTATCCGGGCGAGATCGTGCACTGCTCCGCTCTCGGCAGCCGGGCGAACGGCTCTCCCGCCGAGGTGGTGGGGACGTTCCAGCTCTTCATCGTCCCGGGGTCCCCTCGCCTCTGGCTGTTTCCCATGAACGGCTCGGTCGACTCGGGCGACCTCGGGGCACCCTGCGTCGACCCCGACCCTGGATCGAGCCACTTTGGCTCGATCGGGTTCGTCGACTGGGACTCCGGCGCCGGGGCCGGCTTCCTCACGCCGTACGCCAACTTCGGCGAGCTCATCGATCAGATGAGGTTTCTCGCCAAGGTGCGCGATTCGAGCGCGCAGGAGGTCTACATCCGAACCTACCCGCTCTGGGGTCTGTGCTTCATGGGCTCCTGCTGGCCTTCCGTCAACAGCTGCCTCGACGTGCCCGGCGGCGATCTGTACTCGAACGCTCCGATCAACTACTTCCCGTGCCACGGCGGCCAGAACCAGCGCTGGTGGATCTACACCGATCCCAGCCTCGATGCGCAGAACCCGCGCATCGTCAGCGACGTGAACGGGCTATGCATCGACGTCCCGTGGGCGAGCGTCACGTCGGGCCAGAACCTCCAGACCTACCCCTGCCACGGCGGCGCCAACCAGCGCTTCGCGAGTAGCTTGTGGCCGAGCCAGCCGTGGAACGCTCCCCCGGTGTGGCGTCTCTCGCCGCTGTCGGCGCCGGGCCTGTGCCTGTCGGTGGAGAACTGGAACTACGACGTGGTCGAGCCGATCGAGCAGCGCACGTGCGACGGCGCCAACGGTGACTACGATCAGCAGTGGCAATTCATCCCGGCGCCGTGAGCGACGGCCGCGTACGCGGACCGACCGAGACCAGTGGTGCATCCCACGGGGACGCGCGCCACCGTCTCCCTGGGACGTTCCGCCGCGCACGCCCACCGAACCGAGGGTCGACGCGTCCCGTGCCGCTGGTCCGGGGATTGCTGGGACAAGACGGATGACTCGACGCTTCTGGGTGTGCGCAGCTCTCCTGCCCGCCTGTGCGAGCCCCACCCGCACCCCGCTCGCCACCGCGACCATCGGCGCCGCGGGCGGCGAGCTGTCGGCTACCGGCGGCCCGACGCTGGTCTTTCCGCCGGGGGCTCTCGCGGGCGACACGACGGTGTCGATCTACGCCTCGGACGACCGCCCCGACGGCCTCATCGGCAAGGCGTACCGGTTCGATCCGGAAGGCACCACCTTTGCCAAGCCGGTCACGGTGCGGTTCCCGATCGGCGCGCTGCCCACCGGCGTCGAGCCGACGGACCTCGCCGTCGCCACCGCCGACGCGAGCGGCCACTATGCGGCGGTGGCGTCGGTGCTCGAGTCCGGCGCCGTGTCCGCGCAGACCACGCACTTTTCACCCTGGGCGCTCGTAACGCTCGAGAACGGCGTCGTCATCCGCGGCGTTCTCGGCATCTCGCCGACGAGCGCGCTGATCATGGGGAGCGGCTTCTTGACGCAGCTCACGCTCTCCGGATCCACGGTGACGCCGTCGGAGCTCGGCCAGGCGGGCGTGACGTACCTCGACGCGTGCGCCAGCGGCGGGGACGAGCTCGTCCTCGGCACCGATACCGCCTCGCGGCTGTACGTGCGCGCCGGCGCTGCGGGCGCGTTCTCCGCCGGGCCCACGCTGCCGGGGGACGCGGCGAAGGAGCTGCGCGCGATCGCCGGGGCGGCCGACGGGTCGCTCGTCATCGCGGTCGGCGAGGGCGGCCGGATCGCGACGCGCGCCGGGGGCTCGTGGCAGGACGAGTCCACCGGCACTGCCCGCCTGCGCGACGTCGTCGCGCTCGCGAGCGGCGAGGCGATTGCGGTCGGCGACGGCGGCGCCCTCGATCGCCAGGGTGGCGCATGGGCGCCGATCGACGTCGGCGTCGGCGGGACGTACGTCCTCGCCGGCGCGTGGGCGCGCGGGGACGACGTGTGGGTCGCCGGCTGGCAGGTGAGCGGGACGAGCCTCACCGGGGTGATCGTCCGTCGCACCGCGGGCGCGTGGGCGACGGTCGCACAGCTCCCCGGGACGCGGCTTCTGTCGGTGGCCGGCAACGCGACCGCGATCTACGCGGCCGGCGACGCCGGCACGTTGCTCCGCTCCACCGACGGCACGGCGTTCGCGCCGCTGCCGTTCCGGGACGCCCGGTGCGCGGGGGCGCCCGCCGCGCCGCCGACGCTGAACAGCGTGTGGGCCGCCGACCCCGATGTGTGGGCCGTCGCCGGCGCAAGCGGCGCGTTCTCGTTCTCCGGGCTCGACTGCGCGCAGACGGCGCCCGACGCCGGCGTATCCGCCGACGCCGGCCCCGGGCCCACGGGCCCGGTGACGGTCACCTTCGGCGTGCTCGGCGCCCCCTCGTCCGCGTTTCCCGACTGGGCCGCGGTTCAGACCGGCGCCGACAACTGGGTCGAGGTGCCGCCCGGGCAGACCTCGATCACGTTCGACGTCACCGATCCCGCCGGGCGGTACGGCGTCGCCTACGTCCATCATGTGGTCTTCTTCGGGTCCGTGACGACCGTCCAGGTGCACGTCCTCCAGTTCGTCCGTTCCGAGGTCGCGTCGCTCGCGATCGACGGCGGGCCCCTGCTCGCACCGACGCCGAACGTGGTGTCAGGGACGATCGCCCACGCGACCCCCTACCCAACGGTCGAGGTCGGCGGTTTCCTGGGGATCCTGTCCGGGACGACGTCCTACCGGGCCCAGGTGCCCAACGGTGTGTTCGACATCGCCGCGATCAACACGGGCGCCAACCCCGCGGTCGCCGACCACGTGTTCGTGCGGCGCGGCGTGACCGTCGCCGGCGACACGACGGTCGACATCGACTTCTCGCCGGCGACCGCGGTCGTCGGCGGCGGGACCGTCACGGTCACCGGCGACGCCGGCGGCACCGTCGGTACGACCTACCTCACCGGCACGGGCCCGCTCCGCGCGTTCGCGTCGCTCGCCTCGGGTCGGTCGGGCATGACCTACCCGGGCGTGCCCCCCTCGGCGCGGGCCCCGGGGGACTGCTATGCCGTGGGTTACTACAACTCCATCCGCCCCGATCGGTTGTCCGTCGGGACGTTCCTCGATGCCGTGAAGGATGTGACTCTCGACGCCACCCCGCCGCCGGTCGAGCCGACGGCCAACGTCGCGCTCGTGAGCGATCCGAAGCAGAACCGATTCGTCACCACGCTGACGCCCGTTCCCGACGTGCTCCTCTACACGGCCTCTTATTCCGTGACGAACTTCGGCTGGGCCCACACCGTCAGCAAGGGGTACGCCGACGCCGCGGGCAACCCGGGAACGGTGACGCTCGCGCTCCCGGATTTCGCCAACCAGCAGAACCCCACGCTGCCGCGCTGGCGGCCCTTGGCGTGGAACGACGGCTGGGGGCCCCCGACGACCTCGCAGGCCAGCGTGGCCGTCATCACGCAGAACATGCCGGCCCTGGCGTGGCGATTCGCCCTGACGGGCTGCCCGCCCGTTGGTCTGGCGCAGCGCTCGTTCGTGCTCCCGGTGATGAGGACGCCATGACCCGCGGGTTCGTTTGCGCGCTCGCGCTCGCGTTTGCGTGCTGCGGCGGCTCGACCACTGTCGGTCCGGACGGCGGCACGATCCACTCCGACGACGGCCGTGTGACTATCGACGTCCCCGCCGGCGCGCTGTCGTCCGACGTCAAGCTCACCGTCGACGCCGTGCCCGATGCGCCCGGCGGCCGCATCGGCGCGGCCTATCGCCTCGGCCCCCCGGGCACGCATTTCGCCCAGCCGATCACCGTGCGCATCGCCGTCGACGACACCGCCGGCTACGATCTCGCCGTCCTCGGCGCCGCGACCCTCGATGGGGAAAGGTGGGTCGGCATCCGCCGCGCCACGGTGGACGTGGACGCGCACGCGCTCGTGATTCCGATCGCAGGCATCGAGGGCGGAACGAGCGCCGGCCAGGGGATCGTCCTTTCGCCGTGCGAGCAGTTCTACCAGAGCGTCACCCACATCGCGGTCGTGCCGCCTATCGTCGTGGACAACAGCCCGCGCGGCGACGATGCCCAGTGCGCGCCGCAGGGGTCCGGATCGCTGGCCGCGAAATCGCAGCCGTGCCGGTCGATCCGGCGCGCGCTCGACATCACGCCTGCCGCGCGCAAGATCCAGCTCGTCGGCGGACCATACGTGCCGGGGACCGTCGTGGATCCCGTGGACCACCAGCAAAAGCCCGAGCTCATCCCCGTCCCTCTCGACGAGAATCACGACGTCGACATCTTCGGCTCCGTGACCATCATCGGCCCGCCCGGGATGCCGGCGATCATCGCCGATGATCCCTTGTACGTGTCGTGCCCGAGCGCGTCCGGCCTCACGCTCCAGACCGTCGCCCCGTCGCCGAACGATCCCCTGCCTCCGGCGATCGAGATCGACTCGGGCCGGCCCATCTTCGACGGCGTGAGCTCCACGACATCCGGGGGGATCGTCATTGCCGGCGGGAACCCGACGATCCGCCGATCGTCGTTCGTCGGCGCCGCCGCGCGGCTGGACTACCAGGGCCCGCGCGGCGGCACGAACACGGTCCTGCAGCTCGACACCTTCCGCGACTCCACGGCGCCGGTGGCGATCACCATCGCGTGCCAGGTCCTCGACCTCGCCAACGACCCCGCTTGCGTCCGTCTCATCGACGACACGATCGTCGGCGGCCACACTGCGATGGCGATTCGCGGCGCGGGCTACGTCGCCATCACCGGCGGGTCCATTCGCGACAGCGCCGTGGGCCTGCTCGTGGGCGGCG